>NZ_AKIU01000018.1:0-3242 GCF_000282675.1 Pantoea sp. GM01
TGGCTTGTTGCAGCGCCAGCCACAGCCGCGCTCCAGGATAAAGACCGAGGCCATAGCGCAGGGGTTCGCCCTGACGATGCCAGCGCTCCAGCAACAGCGCCTGCTGCTGCAAGGCTGCGAGCGAAGAGGCTTTCGCGACGTAGCTGTCCATCGGAATGGCATGCCAGCGTTGCAATCCATAGCCGGTGTGCTCAATCAGCTTGCGGTTGTTATTAGTTGAACAGGCCAGAGCCACGAGCGCACAAAACAGCAGCACCAGCATCACGCGACGCGCGGTTCTGCCGCCCTGAACCGGAACAATCATTGGCGTTAGTACGGCAAACAGCGGCTCGGCAAAGGTTGTCGCGGGTTGAGGTGCATGCATTTCAGGCGTAAACATCATCACCGCATGGCGTTGCAGATATCGCTGCCAGAGCGAACTCTCCGCACCTACGGCACTGCCACAGCGCAGGGAAACCGCCACAGGCGATACCGTCGGGCTGAGTCGATCAGCTTTTTGCAGTTCGTCGAGCAGTGTTTCACGTAAGAATTGCCAGGCGTGACGGATAACCGGGATGCAGAGGATGTTATTGCCCTGGCGCTGCCAGTCATCTAACGCTAGCTGATTGCCATCCGCATCCGTCAGCGTGGCTTCATCGTCACGTACCAGAATCCATGGCGTAGCAGGCCCGGAAAACTGGCATTGCAGCGTTAGCGGCAAAACTAATCCGGTCAGTTCGGTGACGGATCTCAGTTGCTGACGCAGGGATTTCAGTCGGGCGCGCAGCTCACCTTCATCCTGTTCCTCGTCGGCAATACAGCTGAACAGCACCGACAGACGGCCCGCCTGCAACGGCGAGTGATCCCAGATTTGCTCAACAGTACTGCGCAAGTCCTCAATCTTTGAGGCCCGATGCAAACTGCCCTGCGCGGTGACTTTGACCTTTTCATCGGCAAAAAAATCGTCCAGCCCGTTGCCATACACCAGCACAATCGGCCCTTCAGCAGAAGCCGCCAAAAGCGTTGAACTGGATGCCGAAGCGCTGGCGTAGCGTTTGTGCAGCGGCCACAGCACGGCAGCGGTTGCCAGCACCATTATCAGGGAAATCAGCCATTTCACCGGCAGCGTCAGCGCGATAAAACTCCACAGCAGCCATAGCAACGCGATGATGCACAGCGCCGTCGGTGCCAGCACGGATAAGATGAAACAGCGGCGCATCAGGAACGCAACTCCGGCAGTTGTGACGCCAGCAGTGCCTGTAACCACTCATGCCCCCCCCACCACGCCAGTAGCGTGACCGCCAGTGCGAATCCAGCCCAAAACCAGGCTGAACGGAACAGGCTGTAATGACGCAACCTGCGCTTGTGCACCACTAGTGAAACAGCGGGATCAAGCGGCGGTACGCGTGCGTTCAGTGCAACCAGCGCTTCTTCACGCTGTTTAGGATTGACGTTTGCCGCGCCGAACATGCCCTGGAAGCCCAGCGACAGCACGCGGTGATAGCAGGTGAGTACTGCCATCAACGGCGCGGGCTGACGCAATACTTCCGCAATGCGATCCCATAAGGCTTCACCAGCACGCAGCGAGCCAAAGAAGTGCGCCTGTAGCGGAACGGCGCGCCATTCGCGCTGTGCACCGGCGGTGTCATCATTGCTGCCGGTTTCACCTGGTTTACGGCTCAGCACCACTTCATCCAGCAATGCACACTGCGCATAGCTGATATGACCGATGCTTTCTTCGTCAACATTGGCGGCTTTCAGTGTTTCACGCACTTTTTCCACCTGCGCCAGACAGTTGCGATACAGCACTTTGCCATCCGGGATGACAGCCGCATGCTTCAGCATCGCCACCGTCAGCCAGGTTTCTGCCATCAGTTCGTCGATATCAATGTCATCTTTCATGAGCGCAGCACCGCGAAGAGTTCAAGCTCCAGTTCGCCCAGCAGCGCCGGGATGTAGAACAGGCAGACACCCTGGTCGAGCATTTCATGTGAGGCGGTGCACTCCATATCCAACGCGAAGTACTGGTTTTCCAGACGCACCGGCAGCGCCGCAGGAACGCGGTTGACGGCGATGAGTGGAATGCCGTCCAGCGCAATACTGGAAATGGCGTTGACGTTATCTGGCGACCCGGCTTTGCACAGCGTCGGGAAGCGTTCGGCAATCTGCCAGGCTGGCACATCGGAACGTACCGACAGATAGAAATCGGCATCTTCACGTAGGCGCATGTCATGCAGCGAGGCTTTCCACGTCTGTCCATCCGGGCGCGACATATCCAGCGCAATCACGCGCGACGGCAGGCTGGCTTCCAGCAGACCGGCAATCAGGTCAAACAGCGGCGGGAAGCTCTGTGCCGGATCTTCATGCTGATAACCTGGAATGGCGTCAACATCGTGATCCAGTGAGAACGTCATGATGCTGCCAGCAAGACGTGCCAGCTCAGCCCACACTTGTTCTGGGTGGCGCGCCGGGAACCGTTCAAACTCGGAAAGCACACGTGCATGAGAATTCAGCGCGTTAAGCAGCCAGAAAAGCGACACATCGGCCACGGCAAAATCGGCCAGACGTTCGTTGCTCTCACGACGCATCGCCATCAGACGCTGGCGACGTGAACGTAACTGGCGATTTAAGAGAACTAGACGTTCACGTAGAGCATGGCTGGAAGAGAACAGTGCCAGCGGCGGAATAAACGCCGGATCGATGCGCCAGCCGCCCTTCCCGTCGCTAATCAGACGGCACAGCGGGCAGGTTTCCCACGCATCGTTATTCTCATGCTGATAGCGCAGCGCAAGGTTGAAGCGCGCCACGGCAATCGACTCTTCTTCCGGCCCAAACGCGTCCTGCACGTTGACCCATTCCTGACGGTAACGCTGCGGGCGCTCAGGTGTGGCTTCAGTCTCACAAACGTTACCACCACCCGCCTGCATCAGCGGTAACGCCAGTAATACCGTGATGCTGTCTTTGCCTGAAATCGCATCTGAGCGCAGGTCACGCGGTGCAGGTGCAACATCACTTTGACGGGTATCGATTAACGTGCCGTCTGGCAACCAGAGGCGCAGTGTTTGAACCACTGCACGGCCTGATGCCAGCTGCGTTTCATCGAATTCAACCTGCTCAACGCCCCATGGGAATGGAGACGTCAGCGCAACAAGGCCAGCATTGGTAAACGCTTCCCATGCCGACTGCTGCTGGAACTGCTGAGGGGACAGCAATGCCCCCTCGTTCCACAGTGGACGATAAATTTTCATCCCTGAGTTCCGCCT
>NZ_AKIU01000019.1:0-4677 GCF_000282675.1 Pantoea sp. GM01
CCCCCCCCAGCCATATCGGCAGCTGCGACAGACCACATCCCGCCAGGGTGGCGGTCAGCATCGCATCGCCGTCGGCAAATTCATGGGTGGCAGGCGGTATGAACCGTGTTATCTCTCCCTCCATGTCCTTCAGCAGCCAGGAAATGGGCTGATTGCGGCGAAACCCGACCACGCACTGGTGTTCGCTTAACGCGTCCGCCGTGACCGGCGTGCCATGATAAAGCAGGTAGTCGGGTGAGGCGCAGATCACCAGTTTCTGGGTGGTCAGCCTGCGGGCGACCAGACCGCTGCTGTCGGCCAGCTCACCAATGCGGATAACCAGATCAATGCCTTCCTCGATAAGATCGACAAACCGCTCGCTGAAGGTCACCGTCAGGGCGAGCTCAGGATAGTTGCGCGTAATCTGCAGCAGGACGGGCAATATACGCTGCCGCCCGAAGGCGGCGGGTAAATCCACCCGCAGTCTGCCGGCGGGCTGGCAGATATGAGACGTCAACTCAGCCTCCGCCTGCTCCAGAATATCAATGGCGTTCTGGCAGCTGTTCAGAAATCGCTCGCCGTCCGGCGTCAGGCTGAGGCGGCGCGTGGAACGCTGAAAAAGCTTAAGGCCGAGGCGATCCTCAAGCCGGCTGACGCTTTTGCCTACCGCGGATTTGGTCAGCCCCAGACGCTCAGCGGCAGCGGTAAAGCTGCCCAGCTGCGCCGTGGTGACAAATGCGGTGATCCCGCCCAGATGATCGGTTTTTCTCATGGTTTATCTTCGTGTCTCTGACAGGTTTGCCTGGTTTACCGACGCTACCATACACCGAATGTCGTCGGTTAATTATAGAATCTATGTCTACACAGATCCGAGTGAAAGCGGATTTATCATCATGGGGAAAACAATCATAGTGATTTCCGAACTTACTGTTTCGCCACGTAACCACTGAAACGAGGCTAAGGAAATCTTCATGAAAGACGCGAACATCCCTCTGTCACTGCTGGATTTGGCTCCGATTACCGAAGGGCACAGCCTGGCTGACGCTATCCACAACAGCGTGCGTCTGGCCAGAGCGGCTGAAGACGCCGGTTATCATCGCTTCTGGATGGCCGAACATCACAATATGGTGGATATCGCCAGCGCCGCCACAACGGTGATCCTGAGCCACATTGGTGCCCGCACCGATAAAATCCGTATCGGCTCGGGCGGCATTATGCTGCCGAATCACGCGCCGCTCGTCGTCGCTGAGCAGTTTGGTACGCTTGAAACCCTTTATCCGGGCCGCGTGGATCTGGGGCTGGGACGCGCGCCCGGTACCGATCAGGAAACGCTGCAGGCGCTGCGGCGTGAGAGTCGGGCAAGAGGTCTGGACTTCCCCGACATGCTGGAAGAGTTGCAGCATTTTCTCGCCGAACCGCGTCCCGGCCAGCGCGTGACGGCGGTACCGGGCGCCGGACTGCGTATTCCGCTCTGGCTGCTGGGTTCCAGTACTTTCAGCGCTCAGCTGGCGGCACAGAAAGGCCTGCCGCTGGTTTTCGCCTCTCACTTTGCGCCCGATGCCATGCTGGCGGCCATTGATACCTATCGGGCCGGTTTTAAGCCGTCAGAAAGCCTCAATGCGCCTTACGTCATGGTGTGCGTAAACGTTGTGGCGGCGGAAACGCAGAAAGAGGCAGACCGGCTGGCCACCACCGAGTTGCAAAAGTTCGTCAACCTGGGACGCGGCGTTGATATGAAGCTGCCCAAACCCGTTGATGACATGAATGCGCTATGGCACCCGACTGAGGCGCAGCGGGTGCTGACTCAGTTACGCGAATCGATATGGGGCACGCCTGACGTGGTGCGTGCCGGACTTGAGGATCTGGTACGCCGCACCGGCGCAGACGAAATCATGGTGAACTCCTGGATCCACGACGCCGATGCGCGTATCCGTTCGCATCAGTTGATCGCGGGCTGCTGGAATAGCTGAGGAGGGGGAGCTGTGCCTGCGTCAGCCTCACAGCAGCGTTAGCTGAGCGGTAAGTCAGTAATTTAATTCAGTCGCTATCAAACATTAATCTCTCAGGAGAGCGTTATGACACCCACTAAAGGTTTTAAGCACGTCGGCTTTATCACCCGTAAAAAAGGACAAAGCTTTGAAGAGTTCGTAAAGCACTGGGATGAGGTTCATACCGAAATTGCCCTGCGGCTGCCGGGACTACGCGGCTATGTTCTGAATCCTGTGGATCGCGAAAAATATCCTGACTCACCCGTCGATGGATTTTCAGAGTTATGGTTTGACTCGCTCGAAGACGCAATCGCTGCGTTCAGCTCCCCGACAGGTATCGAAGCTTATGAGGACGTGCCCAACTTCGCCGACCACGTCGCCGTTACTTACATTACTGAAATCAGAAAGCGTTAATGTTTATCGTACTGCTGATAATGGACAGGGAAGGGGGAGGCGTAACGCTTACTTTTGCTTAAAAGCAGTAAGGAGAGTGTCGTCCCTGACAGGTTCTCCGGCCGGTATACGTTCGCACGTAACCGATGAGGTCATTCGCTTCGTCGTTTTCCGGCCGGAGCCGGACTACTTCCTATGGCATCAGTTCGTTAACGGTTAGTTCAGGCCCGCAAGGGTCTGCAGATACGGCACCTGCTTTTCAGCGACCTCGGGTGAATCAAAACTCATCAGCCAGTCTCTGGCTTTATAGATCTGCTGCAACCGTAAGGTGCTGTTCTCCGATTTCGCCATGCGACCAAGCTGCGCAAAAAGTGATGCAATGCTGATCTCTTTCTCGCACAGGGCCAGGCTCAGTGCCGCTTCGCCAATAATGGCGTGACCTTTCTCGTGGTTTTGAAATAACACAGAAATTCCTCCATTAGTACGAATGAATAATAACCTCACCCGTGACTGTAGACGTTAGCGGGGGAATCGCACGGCGCTTAATCCTAAAAGCTCAGGATTTACCGTAATTAATCAGCACTATTATGTATGCGGCGAAATTCAGTTGGCGTGAGAATGAATCGTTGCGTAAACGCCCTGCTGAAGGATTCGGGTGAATTAAAACCATTGCGCTGCGCCACGGTGCTGAGACTGTCTGCGGTTTGCAGGAGTTCTGCATACGCTTTTTCCAGACGCTGATTACGGATATACGCAATCAGCGTTGTCCCTTTAACACGCCGAAACATTCTCTGCAGATGCCATTTTGTATAGCCCGATCGATGGGCGATCTTGTCAATGGTGAGAGGTTCACTGAGACGGAGATTGATCCAATCCGTTAGCCCTTCAATAATTTTCTGCGAATCAACCACGGGATGTTCTCACTTCTCAAATAAATTCCATCAATCTGCACTGAGATTAACTGGCTGATAAGTAGATGAATTAAATGCGGATGAGCCCTCATTTCTCAGGGGCGACCGGCTGAGTAAGGGATATGTAAAAGTGTGATCTACCTAAATGTAACCTATAAAGTAATCGATTACATTCGTGTCTTACCTAAATGTAATCGATTACTTTTCTCTGGGAAGGTTCACCATGTCGACATCACAAAGTACCGAAGTTGTTATCGTGCAGCACCGGCTTTTGGTTCCCCGGCTCTCTCTCATGATGTTTATGCAGTTCTTCATCTGGGGCAGTTGGTCAGTCACGCTCGGACTGGTGATGACGCAACACAACATGTCGCTGCTGATCGGCGATGCGTTTTCGGCCGGTCCGATCGCCTCCATCCTCTCACCGTTTGTACTGGGAATGCTGGTCGACAGATTCTTCCCGTCGCAAAAAGTGATGGCGGTGATGAACCTGGCGGGGGCGGTGATCCTGTGGTTTGTGCCCTCTGCGCTGGCGGCTGAAAACGGTACGCTGCTTATCGCGCTGCTGTTTGGCTACACGCTGTGTTTTATGCCGACCTTAGCGCTGGCCAATAACATCGCCTTCCACAGCCTGAGCAACAGCGATAAAAGTTTTCCAGTGGTCAGGGTATTCGGCACCATCGGCTGGATTGTGGCCGGCATCTTTATTGGTTTCACCGGCATTTCTGCCAGCACCTCGGTCTTTATCGTTGCTGCCATCTGCTCTGTGGCGCTGGCGATTTATAGCCTGACGCTGCCACATACGCCGGCACCGGCGAAAGGTCTGCCACTGAAAGTGCGCGATCTGTTCTGCGCAGATGCCTTCGCGCTACTAAAAATCCGCCACTTTTTTGTCTTCGCACTCTGCGCCACGCTGATCTCCATTCCGCTCGGCACTTATTACGCCTATACCGCCTCATGGCTGGCCGATGCCGGAGTAAGCAACGTCAGCACCGCCATGTCCTTCGGTCAGATGTCTGAAATCTTCTTCATGCTGGTGATCCCGCTGCTGTTCCGCCGTCTGGGCGTGAAATACATGCTGCTGGTCGGCATGCTGGCCTGGTTTGTGCGTTACGCGCTGTTTGCCATGGGCATGGGCGACGAGGGCCGTGCGCTGATCTATCTCGGCATTCTGCTGCACGGCGTCTGCTACGACTTCTTCTTCGTGGTGGGCTTCATTTACACCGACCGCATCGCGGGCGAAAAGGTGAAAGGGCAGGCGCAGAGCATGGTGGTGATGTTCACCTACGGCATCGGCATGCTGCTGGGCTCGCAGATTTCCGGCGCACTGTATAACCGCCTGATCGCCGGCCAGGCCAGCGCAGAAAACTGGGCAACTTTCTGGTGGATCCCCGCCGTTGCGGCGGGGG
>NZ_AKIU01000020.1:0-4444 GCF_000282675.1 Pantoea sp. GM01
ATTCCTGGGGATCCCTCAGACCTTAGGGTTCCCGTTTTTGTTTAGGCTTTCAGCGTCAGCAGCACGCCACACTCCATATGATGGGTGTAGGGGAATTGATCAAACAGCGCCAGCCGCGTGACATCATGGGTTTCTGCCAGCACCGCAAGGTTTTCGCACAGCGTTTGCGGATTGCAGGAGATATAAAGGATGCGCGGATACGCCTGCACCATCTTCACGGTTTCCGCATCCAGCCCGCTGCGCGGCGGATCGACGAAAATGGTTTCGCACTGATAGCTCTTCAGATCGATGCCTTCTAAGCGATTGAAGCTGCGTACGCCGTTCATCGCCTGAGTAAATTCCTCGGCGGCCATGCGAATGATCTGCACGTTATCAATGTGGTTGGCGGCAATATTGTATTGCGCAGAAGCCACCGATGGTTTGGCAATCTCCGTGGCCAATACGCGGCGGAAGTTGCGTGCCAGCGCCAGCGAGAAATTACCATTCCCGCAATAGAGTTCCAGCAGATCGCCACGCGAATCCTGCGTCACGTCCAGTGCCCACTCCAGCATCTGAATATTCATCGCCGCGTTTGGTTGGGTGAAGCTGTTCTCTACCTGACGATAAATCATCTCTTTGCCAGCGACCGGCAAGCGTTCATCGACGTAATCGCGATCGAGACAGATTTTGGTTTTGGTGGCGCGACCAATCAGCTGCACATCAAAACCTTCAGCGCGCAGGCTGTCGCGCAGGGCGCTGGCTGCTGCAGTCCACTCCTCTTCCAGCTTGCGGTGATAGAGCAGCGAGATGACGATCTGGTTGCTCATGGTCGACAGGTAATCGATCTGGAATAACTTAAAACGCAGTGCGCGGTTATCCCGGATCGCATTGATCAATTTCGGCATTAACTGGTTGATCAATGCACTGGCGGCCGGGAATTGATCGACACGAATACGTTGTTTGGTCTCCTGATCAAAGATGATGTGGTAGAGATCGTCACCGTCATGCCAGATGCGGAATTCGGCGCGCATCCGATAGTGGCTGACCGGTGAGCGGAACACCTCCACGTCGGGCGCGGCAAAGGGCACCATCATCGCCTGTAAGCGGCTGACCTTTTCCGCCAGTTGCGCGTCGTATTGTTCAATCGGGAGCTGTTCGGGTGTCATCTTTAATCCTGGTAATAAGCTGGCTTGCCGGGCGATTGTAGGCATTCAACTGCTGATGTCCAGCCCTGTGGAAAACAAGATGGCTGGAAGTCTGGATTTCCGGCCTTCCTGGCCGTAGACTGCGCCTGCCGGCCTCCTTGAGTTAAAAGGGAATCCAGTGTGAATCTGGAGCTGACGCGCAGCGGTAAAGAATGTCGTGGTGATGGCACCTATAAACACTGTCCTGCCGGATGGGAAGTTTTTCACCATTTATGATTCTCAGCCCGAAGACCTGCCGGTGTGACGTCGCAATACATACGACCATCGCGAGCTATTGGTTGTAGTCGTGCGGCATCCTGCTTCGTCTTTTGGATGCTATAACAATGAAAAACACACATGCTTCGCTGTTTGCCTTCAGTGCAACGGCGTTGTCTCTCTGGGCGCAATTTGGCTATGCCCAGCAGAATGATGATACGCAAATCGTAACGGCTAACCGCTTCGCACAGCCGGTCTCTTCGGTACTGGCTTCAACGTCTGTCGTCACGCGTGACGAGATTGATCAGTGGCAATCGAAAAACCTGCTGGAAGTGCTGCGCCGCTTGCCTGGTGTGGATATCGCGCAAAGCGGCGGTATCGGTCAAAGCGCTTCTATGTATGTGCGTGGCTCGGAAGCGCGTCATACGCTGATCTTAATTGACGGTGTGCCGTTTTCTAAACCCGGTATCACTGGCGTTGCTGACTTTAACCAAATCCCGGTTTCCATTATTCAGCGTGTCGAGTTTATTCGCGGTCCGCGTTCTGCCGTTTACGGTGCGGATGCGATTGGCGGCGTAGTTAACGTCATTACGCAAAACCCTAATAACCAAAATTCACTTTCAGCGGGCTTTGGCTCGAAGGGATATCAGGAGTACAGCGGCGGCATCAATCAGAATGTCACTGACCAGACGCGTTTGACGGTAGCGGGTTCTTATCAGGCCACTAACGGCTATAACGTTCAGCCCGGCTCAACGTCTGCGACCGATCGCGACCGTGATGGCTGGCGCAATAAAGCATTCTGGGCCGGCGTTGATCATAAGTTTAATGACACGTTTTCTGGCTTCTTTCGCGGTTATGGCTATGCCGCGAACTCAGATTATGATGCGGGCTATGTCGGTGGTCAGGATGAGCAGCAAATCTATAATCACTCGTTTGATACCGGCCTGCGCTTTAATCATGACGCTTACTCTTCACAGCTGACCGCCAGTTATCAGAAGTACAAAATCTACAACTACGTTGGTGCTGACGGTCGCTATGCGGACTCCAACAGTTTGGATGATATGGAGCAGCGCAACCTGCAGTGGGGCAACACCCTGGCGGTGGGGCACGGTATGGTCAGCGCGGGGCTGGATTGGCAACAGCAGAAGCTGAACTCCATTGGACAACTCTATTCTGGTGCCTCGCGTGATGAAGATGGCTATAAGCAGGATAACACCGGCGCCTATCTGACGGCGCAGCAGCAGTTTGGCAACGTTACGCTTGAAGGCTCTGCGCGCGGTGATGATAACCAAGACTTTGGTCGCCATGGCACCTGGCAAACGGCAGCGGGTTGGGAGTTTGTGCCGGGCTATAAAGCTTCACTCTCTTATGGGACAGGTTTCCAGGCACCAACGCTCGGTCAGTTATATGGTTTGAAGCGTTACGGCATTAGTTCAAATCCCGATCTGAACCCGGAGAAATCAAAACAGTGGGAAGCTGCGCTGGAAGGTTTAACCGGCCCGGTTAACTGGCGTGTTGCGGCGTATCACAATAAAGTCAGTAATCTTATTACCTATGCTTCTGATCCCGTGACATTTGAGGGCGGCTATTACAATGAAAAAGCCGTTACGCTGAAAGGTATTGAAGCCACAGCTGATTTTGATACCCGCTTCCTTCATCATCAGATCACCCTGGGTTATCTGGATGCTCGCCGTGATTCTGATGGTGAAACACTGGCGCGTCGTGCGCGTGAACAAGCGAAATATCAGCTGGGTATGACGGTGTATGACTTTGATATCGACGTCATCTATCAGTACTTCGGCAAGCGCTACGATAACAACACCAGCGAATATGCGAGTGAGCAGCGTCGCTTATCAAGTTACAGCACGGTAGATCTCGCTGTCTCGTATCCGGTCACATCACAGCTCACCGTTCGTGGTAGAATTGCCAACCTGTTCGATAAAGATTATGAGACAGCGTATGGCTATCCAACTCCAGGAACGGAGTATTACCTCAGCGCCAGCTACAGCTTCTGATCTGCGTCCCACCGTGCTGGTGTTTGACTCCGGCGTCGGTGGGCTCTCCGTTTATGATGAGGTCCGACATTTATTGCCGGATCTTCACTATCTCTACGCCTTCGATAATGAAGGTTTTCCGTACGGCGAAAAATCCGAAGACTTTATTGTCGAGCGTGTGGTGGCTGTGGTGACGGCTATCACGCAGCGTTTCCCGCTGGCGCTGGTGATCATCGCGTGTAACTCTGCCAGCACCATCTCTTTACCGGCTCTGCGTGAGCGCTTTGAATTCCCGGTTGTCGGGGTGGTGCCTGCCATTAAACCTGCTGCACGCCTGACGCGTAATGGTGTGGTGGGATTGCTGGCGACGCGTGGCACGGTGAAACGTCCTTATACGCATGAGTTAGTGGCGCAGTTTGCCCGCGATTGTAAAATTGAAATGCTCGGTTCGGCTGAGCTGGTGGAGCTGGCGGAAGCCAAGCTGCATGGCGAAGATGTTGAGTTAGCTGATGTGCGCCGCGCTGTGCAACCCTGGCTACGTATGAAAGAACCGCCGGATACCGTAGTGCTGGGATGCACGCATTTCCCTTTATTGCGTGATGAATTGCAATTGGTGTTGCCGGAAGGGACGCGTTTAGTGGATTCAGGCGCGGCTATTGCACGTCGTACCGTCTGGTTATTGGAACATGAAGCGCCGCATGCTGTGTCATCCGGGCAGAATTTAGCGTTCTGTACGCGAATGGATGATGAAGTGACGAAATTGTCACCGATTTTGCAGCGTTATGGCTTCCCGTTGCTGGAAAAATTAGCAGTTTAGTCGTGTTTAGCCGAAAAAATCAGCACTCGAAAATTAATTTGAAATTAGCACTTGTCAGCTCCGAAGAAATCCCTATACTGCGCCTCCACTGACACGGAACAACGGCTTACGAAGCGATGTGTTCAGGAGGTGGTCTTCAAGGCAACCTTCAGAAAAGCAAAAATAAATGCTTGACTGAGAATGCGGAAAGCGTAATATACGCATCCCGCGCCGCTAGAGAAATCGCGGCACTGCTCTTTAACAATTTATCAGAC
>NZ_AKIU01000021.1:0-1492 GCF_000282675.1 Pantoea sp. GM01
TGGCTGGCGCTGCAAAAAGCCATAGACAGCTACGTTCCAAAACCGGCACCCAAGCCTAAGCCTGTACCGAAAATCATACGTCTCGACAGCATGTCGCTGTTCGACTCCGGCAAATTTGCACTGAAAGAGGGTTCAACCCGCTTCCTGGTAAATTCGCTGGTGGGTATCAAAGCGCGTCCAGGCTGGTTGATCGTGGTCAGCGGCCATACCGATAACACCGGCAATCCGCCGCTGAACCAGACGCTGTCACTGAAACGTGCGGAAGCGGTGCGTGACTGGATGCGAGATACCGGTGATGTGCCGGAAAGTTGTTTTGCAGTGCAGGGTTATGGCGAGAGCCGCCCGATTGAGAGTAACGATACGGCGGAAGGGCGTGCGCTCAATCGTCGTGTCGAAATCAGTCTGGTACCGCAGGCGGATGCCTGCAATGTGCCGGACACAACCTTGCCGTCATCACAGGATGATGACGGTTCTGAAAACTGAAAGGAGAAATCCCAATGGCAATTCCTGTTTATCTCTGGCTGAAGGACGACGGCGGCGCGGACATCAAGGGTTCTGTTGATGTGAAGGATCGCGAAGGCAGCATTGAAGTGGTGGCACAGGAACACAACCTGTACATCCCGACCGACAACAACACCGGCAAACTGACCGGCACGCGCATTCACACGCCGTTCCTGTTCACCAAGGAAATCGACTCGTCCAGCCCGTACCTCTACAAAGCGGTCACCACCGGCCAGACGCTGAAGTCGGCGGAGTTCAAATGGTACCGCATCAGCGATGCCGGCCAGGAAGTGGAGTACTTCAACACCAAGCTGGAGAACGTGAAGGTGGTGAAGGTCAATCCGATCATGCATGACGTCAAAGACCCGTCGAAAGAGAAGCACAACCATCTGGAGCAGATTGAGTTGCGCTACGAAAAAATCACCTGGACCTATAAAGACGGCAACATTATTCATTCCGATTCGTGGAACGAACGCGCCACAGCCTGATTACGCGTCATATTTCGCGCCGCAGGTGCGTTGGCTGCGCTCGCGCACCCCGGTCACTTACTTATGTAAGCTCCCGGGGCTGCACTCGCTTGCCGCCTTCCTGCGACACGAACTATTTAGCGTAATCCCTCCGCCGGGCGGAGATTTTTACACCCGCCGGATCGTAGGGTCGCCATTTATGGCGACCTTAATACCCACCACGCCAGATGCCTGGTGATTTCATCTTCGACGGGTGAAACCACAAGTCATTTCCACCTCAGACCTGCTGACCTTATGCGCTTCGGTTCACGGCGAGGGGCGGTAGCGTGCCCCCAATCAGGAGAATTTTGCTATGGATAGTCAGTCAGCCGCCTTGCTGCGTCGTCTTAACCCATTCTGCGCCCAGGCGCTTGAGGCTGCCGCGTCGCTGTGCCAGACCCGTGCGCACGCTGAAATCCAGCCGGAGCACTGGCTGCTCAAGCTGCTGGAGCAGGGCGAGGGCGACATCACCGTCATCGCGCGCC
>NZ_AKIU01000022.1:0-3637 GCF_000282675.1 Pantoea sp. GM01
GCGGCGCGTGCCAGCCGTAGTCCGCGCCCGCGTAAGGTTTTGCCATGCGCACCAGCAGGTAGCCGTAACCCGCCTCGCGGTCGCTGCGGTCAAAGTCCAGCTTCACGCGGTAGCGCCCGCTGCTGTCCAGACACGCGTAGGTGTCGTTCTTTTCGATGCTTTCCACGCGTGCTGGCAGCGTGCCGGCAATCACCGGGCGGCGCAGCAGCGCCGGACGCCAGCAGACGGTTTCGCTGTACGCCATCCCGTCAAACGCCAGCACGATGCCGTCCTCTTCCGTGCAGTCCATGGTCAGTTGCTGGAGGCTATTACCCGCAACTCTGTGGCTGAGGATTTGCTGGCTCAAAGAGACGAAATAAACCATCTCAAGTCAAGCAACAGAAAAGATTCATCAATATCTATTTAATTCACTCATCTACATGCCGAACATAATAAATCGGCAACTAATTTAACAAATCAAAATCATCAGAGCCTATCCAATACTCCTTATTACCACCAGACTTGCTGAAAAAACTTACTTTATAAAATAACCCATCAATTGACATTTCCTTCAAAGTAAAGGTGTCATTTTTTATTAAGTAAGCATTAGTTCCATATCCGCCATCAGCTTTAGCATAAATATATGCTTTATCTTTTAGCACTATGCCTTTTAACTTAGTTCTTTTTCTGAAGTCATCATTATCTGAAACTAAAAAAACACTTTCTTTATTGTCAACATATTCTTTCCTGATAACCTGTTCGCACCCTATGCAAGTATCAGTAAGTAACAACCTCCATTCTCCATCTGAAGACACTTGGTATATACTATTATTCCAATATCCTGCATCACGCCATGAACTTAAAATTTCATTACCCATTTTTTTTAAGTTACACAATGGCTTGTTTATATCTGCAACAGGCACAGATGATATGCCATTGAGATCAATGGGAAATAAATACGAACATGCATTAACGTCACTTCTTGTTGTGGCTGCAAAATACTCATGACCAAAGTAAGTTTTCAGGCTTATTATTTCATGGCCATCAGATATTGCATCCCTTACTTTTTGTGGAACATCGAACCCCCTGCAAACATTTTCATTACATACCAGCGCCACGGCTACCTGTGAATTAAAAAACAGAAAGATAACAAAAAAAATAAATTTGCAGAGGATGTATTTCATTTTAATTTCCAATATTTTTTTATTGCATCAAAATATGACTGTCTTTCTGCCAAGCCATTACTTCCACCGTTAACAGCTAGAGTTACTAGCGCAACATTATTCTCCTCATTGTCAATCAAGACATTGATATCCCCATTGGCATCATACTTCTTAAATACCCCACCGCTATATCTCCAAAACCAAGCGGAAGCTTTTATTGTTTCCTCCATATTATTAGCGACTAGATCTGGATTGTCCACGACATTCACTCCTGAATATTCAGAGAATAAACGATAGTTTTTCTTCCAAGTTAACTGAATAAGCCCCCTTCCTCTGTATAGAGGTCCATCACCAATTGAAGTATTTTCCATACTTACCGCATTAGAATGAACACCAGGATCATAGTTCTTACCATTTCCAAATTCCAAAGTGGTATCAAGATGAGATGATTCATGTAAGCATTGAGACAAAAAATGAGCTTTCTGATATGGCGACTCAATTCCGTAAGTGGCCGTTATATTATTAAGTAGACTAACAAAATTATATTTATCATACTCATAAACACTGGAGTAATTATTTTTAAATTTATTTGCAAATTTCTTACCTCCACTAGCACCTGTAAACCATGCCTTTTCATGACCTAATACTTGTTGAATCATATCCACGCTGTATGCGTAACGGTTTCTAAATGAATCAACAAACATTACTGGATGAAAATGCCAAATAGGCTCACCTTTTTTAAATGGCTCAACTTGACTCATCCACTCAAGTTCGGATAGATATTTTTCATTGTATTTATTTTCGAGTTTATCACTCACCTTAAAAAAATCATCCCAACGTCCTGTTGATCGCCCACCAAACCATTCGCTGTGATGTTTAACTATTAATCGGCCAACTACATTTTGAACCAGTGGATCTCGTACGGTCAAAGCCCTCCTTATTTCATCGGGTGAAATCTGCTCATCCTTATTTTCATCAATTTTCTCAACAAGTTTTCTATAATATTCGGGCACGCGGCCATATTGCATTTTTTCTGCATCACTTGCAGCTCTAGCTATATGACCGAAAGCTTCAGGAATCCATTTATCCTTTTCACTTTTAGTGACATTATAGGCAGAGTTTCCTTCCATCGGAATAAACCCCTGGCTGATTAGGTCAAACTGTTCAATCTCTTTAATATCACTCTGAGAAACCCAGCCGCTTTCGCATACTTTAAACCACCTTTTTCCGCTAGCATCTTTAAATGGTGTCGTAGAGTCACGACTTAGCAACGTACTAATGTTAACTTTAACATTACTGGCTTCAAAAACTTGTGAGTCTGCATCTCCAGTGCGCAGATAAATAGTTCTCCCGCTAATTGTTCGGATGAATTTTCTGCCATTATCTACGCCTGCTGGATTTGAAATAAAATCGGGCATCCGTTTATCATTGCTTAGTAATTCGAGATGTAAAAAACGCTCCTGCATAACAAGCTGATTGCCAGTATTAGGGATCTCATTAACCCCCATAAATCCCACAGTTGTTCCGGCACTTACTTTCCACATACTTTGTCCATCAGTATTCACAATTTTGTCGAAAGTGCCCTCAGCAACTGGTGACTGCATCCAGGCAGGCATTAACTCAGCCAGTTCACCATCAGGGATCAACATTTCTGGATTCATCGTCACCCAGTATTGTTCCTTAGAAGCCTTGCCATTTTTAACTTGCTGTACTAATCCAAAAGTATGCAGCTGCTTAGCCTTTTTCTCAGTGATATAAAACTGTCCTTTACGTGAAAGGACTAAACGATCACCTTCACTAACTGTTAAAACGCCCCTGCGCCCCGTTGCTTTCGAAGGTATTGTGTAAATGCCATTCCCGCCTTTATCCTCTTCACCTTCTGGTAAACCAAACTGATCTTTAGTAAAAACTCTTAATGGAACACCTTTACGACCTGGTGCAACTTTATAACAAGGAAGCGATGGATAATCGGTAACGGCAGCTAGGTGCATATATAACGTATAAAATTCGAGCCACGAGTTTTGCTTTTCTAAATCAGGCTGAACAATTGATTTCACCAGAACGAAGGAAGAACTGAAACGCAAATCTTTACCGCAATATGGAGCTGTAGGATAGGTTTTGTTTAGGCGGTAAGCCACGATTGTTCCGTCAGCCACAAACTGCAATGGAACAGCAGTATTTTTTTTCAGTACCTCCTTGCTCAGCACAGAATACGGGTGTGTAACATCGCTGATATGTATTCCACCGTGCCAGAGACCGTTAGCACCCATCAGCCAGCTGCCGTGTGCCTCGCTATTAATTAAATTCATGACCTCTTCAAGCGAGGTATAATTTTTTCCGTTTTTATCTCTGACAGGAAAAGTGATTTTCATAATGCTTCCTTAGCGCGAAATCAGTCCTTTACGTGTTACAACAACCGGCTCGATTAGCGTGTCCTTAAAGCTGTATTCCAGTCCATCCAGAGCGCTACCTACCGCCGGTATCAGATACTGCGC
>NZ_AKIU01000023.1:0-1594 GCF_000282675.1 Pantoea sp. GM01
TTGAGGGTGATAACTCGTTTCGAGCTCATGTGGGTGATAATACGCATTTGTATGGTGCTAAAAGAGCAAATCAGGAAATTGAATTTTTCAGAAGTGATAAGCCTGATTGGGTGGATATTGGTGTAAAAGATATAAAATTTAAAGCTCTTGAGGAGATGAATGCACACCAATTATCAAAGATTGAAGCAGGTTGGCCTGATATCAAAAATATTATTGGGAGAAAAACTCCTTTAAATGGGGCATTTGATACATTTGATATTTCCATGAAGGCGGTCGAGATTCAACCAGGTAAAACTATATACAGAGTTTTAGACCCATCTTCTGGTGATAATAGTATATGTTGGATGCATGAAGATGAATTTATAAAACTTACCAGTAAAAGTGACTGGCGGCGGAATTTTGCTGTCTGGAAAAGTTGGAATGAAAATGGAGAATACGTCTCATATGTTATTCCGCCGGGAAAACCACTTAAAGTTTGGGAAGGTCGAGCAGCAACGCAGGCTAATAGGATCGCTCCTGAATACAGCCTAGAAGGTGG
The DNA here is from genome assembly GCF_000282675.1 of Pantoea sp. GM01. NCBI lineage: Bacteria > Pseudomonadati > Pseudomonadota > Gammaproteobacteria > Enterobacterales > Erwiniaceae > Pantoea > Pantoea sp. GM01. The sequence continues at coordinate 539 of NZ_AKIU01000023.1, forward strand.
GTGGAATCAAATTGTTCTTGATCCATCACAATTGAAGAAAGAATTCACGAATCCACGTCAAAAAACTGGCTGGGGATACGCAGATGCAGCAAGCGATCCAGTACATCCTTATTTAGGTCTTCCACGGCTGGAAAATACTCACAACTGGTACGAATCAAAGGGTAAATAATGGCTATATTACATCCACAAGAATGCTATTTACTGGAACGCTTTACATCACCTGAACACTACGCTGAAACACGTGATGCAGTTATAGCATTTATCAACGCTCATGAAGCTGCTTTAAGCCGTTATAAACATGATATTCCACTCAATAGCCGTAAAATGCCTCTTTGGCAACAAGCTGATCTTGTTTGGGAAAATCGTGTAATGCCGAATATGAGGGACCTTCCTGGACACTTTACTACAAGGACTATTCAAAGAATAAACAATGACCCAGAAGCATATAGCATTGGCAACGCTATGGGGTCTATCAGGAAAGGAATTGTAGAGTTTTGGGATGGTTGGATGACTGAGGACGAAGGAATATATATCGCCAATTGTGAATATATTGCTTCACAGTTAGACAGAAAACTTTCATGTACAATTAGTGGTGTTTGGATGGAAGGGGATTTGACATATAATTCAAAAGAATTAGTGTCTTATTTTAAAATGCCAAATAAGATACCTTTATATGAATTAGATTCGTCAGTACGAATTGAGATAAATGAAAAACCATCGGTGACAGGCATTTACCTCCCCGATAATGATCATGCATCCGCACGTTTTATCTATGCAACATATCCGTATTCACCAGACGCGCGTACAGGTGTCGCTTTTGAAAACTATGTTGATGAAGATAAGGTATGTCACCGTTATTGGACGGAAACAAATCAGGTAGAAACAGGCTGGACATTAATTCGTCGTGTTGAAGGTGTATATATCGACGTGCCGCCAGAAGGTTTTTTCCCGGAAGGAAAGCCAGAAGAACTCTATAGCTGGCCTCAGCGTGAGAAAACTCTCCAACAAAGTAAGATGGTTCGTATCGCTCAATGGAGTGCTGAAATATCAACTCAT
>NZ_AKIU01000024.1:0-3984 GCF_000282675.1 Pantoea sp. GM01
AGGCGGAACTCAGGGATGAAAACAGAACAACCACTTTGGGGCCGGGGCACCATGATCTCACCCCAGCACTTTCAGCAGCAGTCCGCCTGGCAGGCGTGGCAAAGCGAGTGCATTGCGCGCATGGGGCTTAATCAGCCTTGGGGTGTATTTCAGGTTGAGTTTGAGCCGGAAGCGCTGAAGCTTGGTCGGCTTAAGCCGCGCCATCTGCATCTGCGCTTTCGCGACGGCACGCTGGTGGATACGCACAACGCCGATCCGCTGCCACCGACGCTGACGCTTGAGGCGGAGCAGAAGGAAGTGACGGTTGTTCTGGCGCTGCCGCAGCTCTATGCCAACGGCGGCAACTGCCTGCAGGAGAGCGACGTGGCCGAGCGCCCGGTACGCTTTCGCCAGCGCTGGCGCGATATCCGCAACCTGTTCGGGGATGACATCCGGCAGGTTGCGGTATTGCATCCTGAACTGACGCTGCGTTATGCACATCAGGACAACAGCGACTGGCTGACCTGTGCGGTGGCGCGTCTGCAGCAGGATGCGCAGGGCGGCTGGGCGCTGGACAGCCAGTTCCTGCCGCCGCTGCTGACCCTGCAATCCAGCCCGTGGCTGATGACGGCACTTGAACAACTGGTGACGCAGCTGCGTGCACGGCTGGTGCGTCTGATGGCGATGCGGCGCGAAAGCAACCAGCGCATGGCCGATTTCGCCGTCGCTGACGTGTCGCTGTTCTGGCTGCTCAACGCGCTCAACAGTGCCGAACCGCTGCTGGCTGATTTTCTGCGCCATCCGCAAAGCCCACCGGAACGGCTTTATCCGGAGCTGGCAAGGCTGGCGGGCAGTTTGCTGACGTTCTCGCTGGAGCATCAGGTGAGCGCTATCCCGGCTTACCACCATGACAATTTGAATGAGGTGTTCCCGCCGCTGTTCAGCCTGCTCGGCACGCTGCTGGAGGCGAGTCTGCCTTCGCGCATGGTGGCGATAGAGATGAGCCACGATCGTCGACTGCGCCAGTGGCAGGCGCGTCTCAACGATCCACGCCTGCGCGAGGAAGCGGATTTCTACCTGTCGGTGCGCTCGCCGCTGCCGGTGGCGCAACTTCAAGAGCAGTTCCCGCGCCAGTGCAAAGTGGGCAGTCCGGATGACGTGACTGCGCTGGTCAACAGCTCACAGCTGGGTATTCCACTGAAACCGCTCAGCCACGTGCCGGCCGCCATTCCGCTGCGACTGGAGAACCAGTATTTCTCACTGGATCTGTCGCATCCGGCGGCACGCGCCATGCTCGAGAGCGCCAGCTGCATGTTTTATGTCCCCGGCACGCTGGGTGACCCGGAACTGGAACTCTTCGCGGTGCTGAGATCATGAGTGCTGAAGCAAAAAATATCGATATTGATGCGCTGCTGCAAAACACCTGGCTGCAGGTGATCAGCCTGCGACACGGCCCGGAATTTGCCGACGGTGAAGGGCTGGCGCTGTGGCAGCGCTGCGTCGCTGATGCGGAGCGGGTGCAGCTGGCGCTGCGTGACGCGGGCGTCAGCCGCGAGAGCTGTCAGGACATTCTGCTGGCGCAGTGCGCACTGCTGGATGAGGCGGTGAAAGGGCGCGGCGTGCAGGATGATGCCTGCCTGCAGTGGTATCACATGCCGCTGCAGGGCCATTTTTTGCAAACCATGGACGCGGGTGAAACGCTGTGCGATCGCATGCAGCAGGTTCTCGCACAGCCGGAAGCCGACGAGAGGGTGCTGACCTGCTTTCATCGCGTGATGATGCTGGGATTTCTTGGCGGTTATGTGTCTGCTGATACGCCCGCACGCCAGCAACTGATGAGCGCGCTGACGAAACGCGTCCCCCCTTTCACGCGAGCGGCGGATGCGCCGTTGTTATCGCTGGCAAGCGGTGGGCTCCGCGCGGGCTGGCTCAGTAGCTGGCCCGCACGTCTTGGCCTGACCGCGCTGCTGCTGGCCGCGCTATGGTGGGGACTGAATCACTGGCTCGATCACCTCATCACGACGCTGCTGCCCGGAGTTAAAGGATGAAGCCGCTGCTTCCCCGCCTGCTGGTGCTCTGGATCTGGCTGCTTGCAGCGGTGTTGTGCACGCAGTTTCTAAGCTTTGCGCGCAGCAGCGATTTTCTCGTGCTGCTGGTGGTACTGCTGTTTGCTGGCGCGATGACCTTCAGGCTGTTGTGTCGCCACACTAAAAATGCCGAACAGACGTGGACGGATTTACCTGACGCCGCGTACCGCCAGTCGGTGGTGCTGTGCTGCGGCGAAAGCGTTCTCTCCGCTGACGAACCGGTGCGCGTTCTGCCGCATGGCTGCTTTATTCGCGTTGTCGATAGCAGCGAACTCCAGCACAGCGTACGCCTGCTGCTGCAGCAACGCCCCAACTGGGGTCGCCAGATTTCAATCTGTCTCAATATCAGTCCACAGCAACAGCAGGACAGCACAGCGCTGGAAAATGTGTTGTTCGCTCTGCGCTGGCAAATCGCGCTACTGCGCCGTGAAACCCGCCAGTCTCTGCCGCTACTGCTTAATGTCGGCATTACCGGCGAGATGACGCAGTGCGCTGCACCGCTTTGGCAGGTGCAGCTGGCGGGAAACAGCCCACAAATCTGGCTGGATGACGCCGCGCCGCGCGGCGTGAGCGAATGGCTGCAGTCGGGTGGCAGCGTGGCGATGCAGCAGCAGGTCATGCTCAACTCGCTGGATGCGTGGACGCGCCAGCATGTGCTGCGCGTGCTGTCGGAGGCACACAGTGATGTCGCCGCCGTGATACCCGCCGCATATGTGTTGCAGCTGCAACCCGCTACGCCTGGCACTGGCAATGACTCTCTGTGGCGCGACTGGCTGTGGCAGCACACCACCATCCGCAGCGCCGGTGCCGCAGCGAATACAGCCGTCATCCTGCCTGACTTTATCCTTCCGCTGCTTCCAGAAGGCCGTAGCGTGACGCCAGTCATTCGTGCGTTGCACAGGGCGATCACGGCCTTCGCCGTTGCCGCTGTCATTGCACTCTGTGCGGTGGCCTGGAATAACCAGTCGCTGATCCGGCGCATTGTATTCGACCTCGAACACTACCACCGCATTGCTATGACGGATTACACGCCGAAGCTTGCTGCTGTGCAGGTACTGCGCGAGGACGTCAGCCAGCTTGATAACTATGCGCGTCAGGGCGTGCCGCTGCGCCTGGGGCTGGGACTGTATCAGGGCGGTCATCTGCGTCTGCCGGTGCTGCACGCCATCAGTTCATGGGTTCCTGAACCTAAGCCTGAACCTAAACCGGCGCCGAAGCCCAAACCGCAGCCGACGCTGGTGCGTCTGGATGCGATGTCGCTGTTCGATTCCGGCAAATCCGATCTGAAAACGGACTCGACCAAAGTGATGGTGAACGCGCTGGTCAACATCAAAGCGCGCGCGGGCTGGCTGATTGTGGTCGCGGGTTATACCGACGATACCGGGAATCCGACGCTCAACCAGCGCCTGTCGCTGAAGCGCGCGGAAGCGGTACGCGACTGGATGCGCGACACCGGTGATGTGGATGAAAGCTGTTTCGCGGTGCAGGGCTTTGGCCAGAGTCGCCCAATGGCGTCCAACGATACCACCGAAGGCCGCGCGGCCAACCGGCGCGTTGAAATCAGTCTGGTGCCGCAGGCCGACGCCTGCCAGGCAGCGGACGCAATCCCTCCGTCATCACAGGATGGTGACGGCAATCATGAAGAAAAGGAGTAACAACATGGCAATTCCGGTTTATCTGTGGCTGAAGGACGACGGCGGTGCGGACATCAAGGGATCGGTGGACGTGCAGGACCGTGAGGGCAGCATTGAGGTGGTGGCGCAGCAGCACAACCTCTACATCCCGACCGACAACAACACCGGCAAACTGACCGGCACGCGCATTCACACGCCGTTCCTGTTCACCAAAGAGATCGATTCTTCCAGCCCGTACCTCTACAAAGCGGTGACCACCGGTCAGACGCTGAAGTCGGCGGAGT
>NZ_AKIU01000025.1:0-232507 GCF_000282675.1 Pantoea sp. GM01
GCGCCGCCTCTCGCCGCATCCCTGCGGCTCGCCCTGGAATCCCTCACTCGCTCAGCGGGTTGGGATGTCGCCTCAACACCCGCGCTGTGACAGCAATGCGTTCTCTTGCTTCATATTCGCGGTCTGTTTTGTAGGGGCGCCATTTATGGCGACCAGGGTTATTGCGCTAACACTTCCGCGGCCGGGGCGACCTGATGGCCGTTGGCTTCGATTTCGCGGCGCACAAGGGTGGCGAGCGCCAGTGAACCGGGCGTGTCGCTGTGAACCAGAATCGAACGCGCGCGCACCCTGATCTCCTCGCCTTCAATCGTCGTGACCGTGCCGTGCTGCAAAAACTGACGCACGCGGGCGCGCAGTGCGTTCTCTTCTTTGATCACCGAACCGGCGATGCCGCGCGGCACCAGGCGACCTTGCGCGTCATAGGCGCGGTCGGCCAGGAACAGCGTGAGCGTTTTCAGGCCTGCAGCCTGCGCGGCGGCTTCGATGAGCGTATCGGGCTGGGCGAAGATGATCAGATTGCTATTGATGCGCGCCACTAATTCCATCACCTGTTTTGCCAGCGCGGCATCGCGATTGACGATGTTGCCCATCGCGGCGTGGAAGCTGAAGTGCGACACCTGCGTACCTTCTGCAACGGCAATCGCCATCAGCGCACCGAGTTGATACGCCACCTGCTGGCAAATCTCTTCGGCGCTAAACGGCAGCTCGCGACGGCCAAAACCCTGGCGATCGGGCAAGCCGGGATGCGCACCAATGCCCACGCCATGCTCTTTCGCCAGCCGCACCATGTTGGTCATGATCGCCGGATCGCCCGCGTGGAAACCGCAGGCGATATTGGCCGACGACACCACTTTCATTAGGGCGGCGTCATCGCACAGCTGATAAACGCCGAAGCCTTCGCCCATATCGGAATTCACATCAATCTTCATGGCTGGGTTCCTGTTACGGATTAAACGGTAAGGACTTTACGCAGTGGCTGGCAGCTGAGGCGCAGCCGATTCAGCCAGCGCGCAACTTCCTGTTCGATAGCGATGGCTTCGCGCGCATCGCTCTGGATCAGCTGGATCGACTGACCCGGCAGCACCTGCCCAAGTCGCCACAGATCCTGCTCGATCACCCCGGCGATCTTCGGATATCCGCCGGCGGTATTGGCATCGCTGAGCTGGATAATCGGTTCGCCACCCGGCGGCACCTGCACAATGCCGGGGATCAAACCGTAGGATCGCATCTCAACGCTTTCGGATGGGAAAATGGGATCGCCCGCCAGTCGATAGCCGGTGCGATTGCTTTGATTGGAGACTTGCCACGACTGCTGCCAGAAACGTGCGGCATCGGCGGCAAACAGCGGATATTCGCCCGACGGTATGGCGCGCAGCTGTATTTCACCGGCGCTGTTACGCGGAAACCAGCTCTGCAAGGCGCTGTCCGGCGGTTCAATACCGATGCCGCTTACCGGCAGCGGCGGTACGCGGCTTTCGCCCAGCGGCAGCCGATCGCCACGCTGAAGCGGGCGTCCATCAACACCACCGAAACCACCGCGCAGCGCGGTACTGCGCGAGCCGAGCACCAGCGGCACATCAATCCCGCCGGCGACACATACGTAGCCACGCGCGCCGCTGCGCGGGTAACGCAGCTCCAGCAGTTGCCCGGCGCGCACGCCGCAGCCCCACCATGGCGGCAGCGGCGTGCCATCCAGCGTGGCGCGACAATCGGCGCCGGTCACCGCGATGCTGCTGTCCTGCAGAAAACGCATGCGAAACGGGAACAGCTGCACTTCAAGTGCCGCCGCGTTTTCATCGTTGCCCAGCAGCAAATTACCAGCACGCAGCGCCAGCGCATCCATCGCGCCGCTCACCGATACGCCCATATGGCGGAAGTTGAAACGTCCTAAATCCTGTACCGTATTCAGCGCACCGCTCTGTTCGATCTCAATCACAGCTCAATCCTCTGCGGCAGAAAACGGATGCGATCGCCTGGCGCCATCAGCGCAGGGGATTCCGCCAGCGGGTCAAACACCGCCAGTTCGGCAAAGCCAATAGCATTCCAGCCGTTTGGACCGGTCAGCGCCGAGACGCCCGCCTGCGCGCCGCCGATGGTGACGGTGCCTTTCAGCATGCTGAGCGATGGCACTTTCTTACGCGGCGTCGCTAGCTGCGGATCTAAACCATGCAGATAGCCGAAGCCCGGCGCGCTGCCTAAGGCAAACACCGTGTATTCGCTTTGATGATGCAGACGTACCACCTCACGCGGGCTCAGACCGGTATGACGACACACGGCTTCGAGATCGGTGGCGTGTTCGCCGCCGTAATGCACGGGAATTTCAATCAGTTTGCCCTGCGGGCTGATCGCCTGCGCCTGATCCCAGGCGGCGTGCAACTGCATGCGCACGGCGGTTTCATCGGCTGGAATATGGCGGAACAGCACCAGCAGGTTGGTGACGCCGGGAATCAGCGCTTCAATCGCTTCGTCGGCATGCAGCAGGCGCGCCAGCGACCAGATGCGGCGCTGTGCCGGGAGATCGAAACCGCCCGGCGCTTCCACCAGCCACGCACGTGCACCAATGGTGGAGAGTTTGATATCAGAGGAGCAAGCCAGCGCGGGGGCGCTGGCGGGCAGGAGAGCAGAGTGCGACGTCACGGGCATGGTTATTCCAGCGGTTCAAATTTCAGACTGGAGAGCGGCTGCACGCGCTCTTCGCGCACCATTTTGTATTCGGTATTTGGTCCAATCCAGGTGTCCCAGATTTTGTCGATGGTGCCATCATCATCCATCGCCTTCAGGCTGCTGTTGACGCTGGCCAGCAGTGCCGGCTCGTCACGCTTCATGCCGACACCAATCGGCTCCAGCGCCATGGGCTCTTTAATCATCGCCAGATTGATGCCGTCTTTTTTCGCCTGCGAGATGGTTTTGATGCCGGTCATGGTGTTGGTGACGAAGCCCACTGACTTGTTCTGCTGCAGCGCGAGAAACGCGGAGGCTGAATCCTGGAAAGTCACCGCTTTGCCGCCTTTGATGTGGATCGACTGCTCAGAGGTGGTGCCTTTAGTGGCGCTGATGCGTTTCCCCTGGAAGTAGCTCAGCGGCTTATCGGCCAGCGGTGCTTTCACCAGCAGCATCTCTTTGGCGACGTAATAGGGATCGCTGAACTGAATCTGGTTGCCGCGGGTTTTGGTGTAGGCAAGGTTGGCGATCAGCACGTCGGCGCGCCCGGTGGCGATTACCGCAATGCGCGCTTCAACCGAAGTCGGCACCAGCGTCAGCTTGACGTTCATCTGCTTCGCCAGCGCGTTACACAGATCGATATCCATCCCCGCCAGCTGGCGTGTTTTTGGGTCCGGAGAGGAGAAGGGCGGGACGTCCGAATAGACCGCACACTTTAGCTCGCCGCTGGATTTGATGTTCGCCATCATGTCTGCATGCGCAGCCGAAATAGTCAGTAGCGGCAGCAGTGCCAGCCCGATGGTGGTAGATCTTTTCATGGTCATGTGAACGTCCTCAATGATGAATACCACGGCGTCACCGGGTCGGAGCGCCAGCGTTCTCGCTTTTCTGGACTATATCGGCTTTGTTTTCAGACTAAAAAGAGGGAAACCCTGTTGTGCAATAGCGAAAAAATATGACCAGCGGGGCATAAGTTCTTTCTATTCGGGCAGAGCGAAAAAGTGTTATCCAGCGCACACTTTTCTCGCCAGGCTGCACGCATGTCCTCTCGGCAGTCCCGCCGATTGCAAGTGGTAGAGAGAATAGAAACCGCATGAATGCCCGATTAGGCGTGTTACTGAAGATTTTGGCCGCGCTATGCGCCACGTTGATGCTGGCGTGCGTGAAGGGGCTGAACGGTGCGATTCCCACCGGCGAAGTGATTTTTTTCCGCAGTTTTATCGCCCTGTTTCCGCTGTTGATATGGCTAAAAGTGCAGGGCAACGTGCTGGAAAACCTTAAAACGCGCAACCTGTTTGGCCACTTCATTCGTGGTTTTTCCGGCACCGGCGGCATGTATTTTAACTATCTGGCGCTGGTGTACATCTCGCTGGCCGATGCGACGGCGCTGAGCTACGCGGCACCGCTGTTTACCGTCATTTTGGCGGCGATGCTGCTTAAAGAGCGGGTGCGGATGTCGCGCTGGGTAGCGGTGGTGGTGGGGTTATCCGGCATTTTGATTATGCTTTCCTCCAGTCTGAACGCCAGCGGCGCGCTATTTTCCAGCCAGGCCAGCAACGCGACGACCAGCCTCGGCGTGGCGTTTGCGTTGATTGCGGCGCTCTGTTCGGCGACCTCGAACGTGCAAATCCGCTTTCTTAACGGCATCGAGAAGCCGGGCGCGATTGTGTTCTATTTCTCGCTGATGACCACCCTTATCGGCCTGGCAACTGCGCTGTTTGGCTGGACCCAACCCAACGCGTTGCAGCTGTTACTGCTGGTGGGCTGCGGCTTGTTTGGCGGCCTGGCGCAGATTTTAGTGACGCTAAGCCTGCGTTACGCCGATGCCTCGCTGCTGGCGCCGTTCGATTACACCACGCTGGTGTGGTCGATGCTGATTGGGTATCTGTTTCTGCATAGTTTGCCGGGCAGCACCACCTTACTGGGGGCATCAGTTGTGGCGCTGGCCGGCATTTTCGCGGTGTGGCGTGAGAATCGACAGCGTAAACTGGCGATGGTGAGCAGTACGCCTTAGCAAGGTGCGCAGGAATGCGCACCCTACAACGGTGAAACATGGACATTGCGTTAACGAAACACATCATCAATGATTTCAACCTGCTTGCTGCGCAGCGTCTCATCCAGCCAGCTGCGCTCCAGCGAGCCGGTTTTTGCCAGCTCGAAGTTGCGTTCATCAACAATCAAATAGGCCTGTGCCGCTTCGAGAATACGCGCCGCATCCTGGCGTGGAATGACAATCACGCCATCCGCATCGCCCAACACGATATCGCCCGGTGAGACGTGGATTTTGCCGCAGGCAATCGGCACATTGATTTCACCCGGGCCATCCTTAAATGGGCCGCCCGGCGTGTGACCGGCGGCGTACAGGGGGAAGTCCATGCGCGACAAACCGTCGATATCACGTACCGGCCCATCCAGCACAATGCCTTCCATGCCGCGCTGTTTGGCGTAAGTCGCCATCACTTCGCCCATCAAAGACTGACTGCGATCGCCTTCGTTCGACAGGATGATCACATCGTTACGGCCCGCCATGTCTAACGCTTTATGTAGCATCAGGTTGTCGCCAGAGCGGGCTTTGACCGTAACGGCCAGGCCGCACATTATCGGCTGGCGCGGCGCGGTTTTCAGGCTGATCTCCGACGACAACGCGGGCAAGCGGCTCATGCAATCGGCTACCACCGCAGCCGGTAAACAGCGAAAGGCTTCCAGCAGCGGTTCGGCATCGGCCGGACGACGTAAATAGATTCGGTTTCCTGCGCTCATCGTTATTTTCCTGTAAGGGATGTTTTGATAATCGGATAGTGATATTTAATCGTTAATTAAATGGGTGAAAATAATTGTTTTATTTTATGGCGTTGTAAGCCGTTAGGTTGATCATCGTGCGATCAAGGTCATGTCCTTAATAATCAGGTGGATGCTGGCGTATATTTTTAAAGCTTACGCGATTGCGCGGGAGTTACGTATCGGATGTTACGGTTAACGGAAACAGGATCACGAAATAATATTGTGCTGTTATTTAACTCGCTGATAATTAATTTTATTGGATTTTATTATGGGGGGATAAATTTAAATTATTAGCTGGCGGGAGCTCTATTGGCATGTATCAGTGCAGGATCATTTTGAGAGATGAAAGCACATGGGTTGGGATTCACAAAAGAGGAACAGCAAAACCCAGCCATAAGCTGGATTTCTAAATGTTGGTGCCGGACGCGGAATTGAACCACGGATACGGTGATTTTCAATTCTCATGTATAGATTTAAGGATTGATTTTGTCATGGAAAATTATGTAGTTAACGGGCGTTGACGGAGTTATGCAGATGTACACCCGAACTAATTTCGGATGTGCTTGATGAAAAAAGTTCCCGTAATTTCCACCAAAGGTGGAGAACGCAAATGAACGCAAGCCATTAAGCTGGCGGGTACCAGTCTCAGAACGTATCTGAACGCTGGCGACCAATGCTACCACCTACTGAAAGATCTGAGTAATGTCATTCTAAACAAACTGTATATTCTGTTAATGCCCTATAGATATTTATTATTTTTACTATCGCCTTTATCGTAAATTTGCATAAACGCGATTTAATTTTTAAGGCGCTCATACATGTTTAAAAAAAGTGGATTATTAACGGTTGGCTGCATGATGGCTTTCAGCGCAGACGCCAGTACAGCATTAACTTTACCCGCTAAGGATTTCAACCTAATCGGTGTCACTTTGGAAGAAGGCAATTTTAAAGGAAGTGAAGCCTTACGCATGTCGATGCCTTCTCGTCAGTGGCAGGACCCTGATAAAGAGACGCTAACCGATCGCAATTTTATGGCGTGGCTACCGATTAACTTCCATAGCGGCATCATTGAAGTCGATCTTGCCAGTACGCTGGCGGCAGGAGCGCCGGGCTACGCAAGGGGTTTTGCGGGCGTATCATTTCGCATTCAGCCAGATGGCAGCTTCGAAAACATCTACCTACGTCCAACTAATAGTCAGTCGCAGGATCAAGTACGTCGTAATCACAGCGTTCAATATTTTGCTTATCCAAATTTTCGATTCGACAGGCTGCGTAAAGAAGCGCCTGAGCGTTATGAGACCTACGCGGACATTAAGCTCAATGAATGGACTCATGTGAAAATCGTAGTTTCAAGTCAGCATGCCACGCTGTATTTGAATAATAATCCAACACCGGCCTTCATGGTCAGCGATCTTAAATTGGGTAGCAAAGCTTTGGGCGGTGTCGGTATTTGGATTGAGTCAGGTACCAATGTCTGGTTCAAAAATTTAAAAATCACGGCAGAGAGCAAATAATAAAAAAGCGGCTCGTAATGGGCCGCCGAACATGGAATTTAATTATCGCTGACGCTGTAATCGTTGGTTAATGAACACCACATCATCACGGTCTACAACCGGCTGCATTTTTCTTTCTACAGCAATATGCATCTCTTGCGGCGAGGCGGGATCATATTTTTGCCATGGCTGGTTTTCAGACGGTACATTCGGATTACCATGCTTAATAAAATTAATCCACGCCGCCTGCATTTCATTGGCAATATTCTTCGCCTCTTCATTCCAGGTATCAGCATCGATAAGATTATTAAAAATAAACTTTAGCTCCGAGCCATGAATAACGCCCAATCCAGTCGTAGCGAGATCCGGATCGACATAATCGAAGTGATAGACATAGACTTCGCGATGACGTGCCAGCGCATCGGCATACAGATAAACACCACTGCGCAGTAATCCCAGCGTAATGAGCTGGTTCATGCGCGCGGCAGCGCTGTATTCCATGTTGACCGGAAAACGTTGCAAAACCTCAGCGGCATTGTCACCAAAGGCACTCTCGATGAGTGATACATAGTGCTGTTCAGTTGCCTCTGCGGGTACGAAAAGACTCCCTTCATCGGTATTAAACCCTGCAAGCAACCTGACCGGGTTTATCTCACCTTTTGCGACAGTTTCCATGGGGTCTGCATGATAAACGTGTCCGTCAGGCACGGGCCAGAAGCCGGCGACTTGCGGTGGCTGCAGAGTAGATTGTGCTGATACGGCCAGCAGTTTATAGACAGGCAGTTCCCTTAAAGCGGCCAGACCTTTTGCATCATCCTTCAATCCCAACTTATCAAAAAAATGCGCTGCCTTATCGTGGGCCTGTGCAAGAGAGAGAGCATTTTCTGGTGCAACCGCCGTGGCGTTAGGCAGGCTTCCGCTTTGCATAATCGCCTGATCAAATAAGCCCCTGGCAAGCGGAGAAACAATCAGCGTACTGACCGCGTAAGAGCCAGCGGATTCTCCACCCACCGTGACGCGCGAGGGATCACCACCAAATGCCCGGATATTTTCCTGTACCCATTTGAGAGCAGCAACCATATCGAGCAGTCCCCAGTTGCCCGTGGTGCCATGTTCTTCATACGCAGCAGCCGAGGGCAGAAAGCCTAACGTGCCCAGACGGTAGTTCAGAGTGACAACCACGATACCCTGCAGCGCCAGATGTTTTCCTTCGTAAAGCGGTTGAGAGCCGCTTCCCAGAACGTAGCCGCCACCGTGAATGAAAACGTAAACCGGAAGCGCCGCTGTGCTGCTGGCCTCCGGGCTCCAGATATTCAGATACAGACAGTCTTCGGAGAAATTACCCTTACCATCCTGATAGCTCATCGGCCCAAACTGCGTCGCATCCTTGACGCCTTTCCAGGGTTGAGCCGGAACGGGAGGTGCAAAACGGCGCTTTCCTACAGGCGGCTGCGCATAAGGAATGCCACGATAAATATTTACGCCGTCGTACGAGCTGCCGCGCAGCTTACCCAGTGGTAAGTCAACTTCATGTGGAATTTCGTCTGGCCATTGCGGGGCACTGACTGGCGCCAGAAAATCTGACAACCAGCGGTTTAGGCCCGTTAGCTTATTACCTTCCATCGTATTAACCTCAGTATGAAGAAAGCTCAATGCTGGATTGGAGCGTGAATGCTTCACACCTTAGATTTGGAACAAAATGAAATAAATGACAAATTCATACATGCTTTATATATGATTTGTTTTTAATGAAGGGTAACGATAAACCCGAGGGGTTATGGAAAGAATTGAATGTGACCGCATGTTCATCGCGGTAATGGAAACCGGTAGTTTTACGGCGGCAGCGCAACGGCTTGATGTCAGCCATGGACAGGCATCAAAATTGATCTCACGTCTTGAGCGTGAACTGGGTGTGACGTTGCTGCGGCGCAGCACCCGTTCGTTGACGCCTACCGAAGTGGGTCGCGCTTATTACGAACAGATCCGTCAGCTCATCGCCAACTATGATGCCCTCAATGACTCGGTCCGAAACTCCTCGAATACCCCTTCAGGCATATTGCGTATTTCAGCGCCGGTGACCTTCGGCACACTGCAAATGCCGGATTTGTTGATCGAGTTCGCGCATCGCTATCCTGATATCGAACTCGACGTGCGTTTTGCTGACCGCCTGGTAAACGTTATCGATGAAGGATTTGATCTGGCCTTACGTATTGGCAAGTTGGATGACAGCAGCTTAATTGCCAGAAGACTCTGTGATATCAGGATTGTCCTTGTCGCTTCGCCTGACTACCTCTCTGCACGGGGAACGCCCAGCCATTGGGAGCAACTCACTGAACATGACTGCGTAGTGGACACGAATTTTCGAGAACCTTACCTGTGGCCATTTATTGATGAAAATCAGCAGCTCATCACGCAGGCAGTGAATGGCAGAATGAAATTTTCCAATGCAGAAGTGTGTTTAAATGCCGCCATTGCAGGGTTAGGCATATCCCGTCTGCCTGGGTTTGTGGTCAGCGAGGCATTGAAAACGGGTAAGCTTCAGACCGTACTTCCCTCGTCGGAAGCCCCGCCAATGGGGCTATATGCCGTCTATCCGCCGGCAAAATATATTGCGCATAAATCCCGTGCACTCATCGATTTCCTGGTTGAAGCCTTTGCCGGAACACCGCGGTGGGAATAATTTCCGTTTTGGAAATAAAGTCACCTTTTTTAACCGGATAATCTCCATAAAGGAATAAGTGTAGAGTTCTCTCATCAATTTAATGAGAGGAAAACACCATGTTCGATACCCGTACAACACCTTATGCAGCTCTGGTTATGCGCCTGTCTTTAGGCATCCTTTTTCTTGCGCACTTCGGGCTGAAGTTTTTTGTCTTCACACCGGCAGGTACCGCTAAATTCTTTGCATCGCTGGGTTTGCCGGGTGGTCTGGCTTACCTCACCATGGCAGTAGAGTTAATTGGCGCGATTGCACTGATTCTGGGTATCTACACCCGTATTGTTGCTGTGGTGCTGATCCCGGTTTTACTGGGCGCCATTGTCACTGTGCATGGACCTGCAGGCTTCTTCTTTACTAACCCGAATGGTGGCTGGGAATTTCCTGCATTCTGGATTGTGGGTCTGATTGTTCTGGCATTGACCGGCGACGGCAAGTTTGCCCTCAAACCTACCACAGTAAAAAAATAAGATTGCTAAAGATGGCGAACAGATTGTTCGCCATCTTCATATTTTCCGCATCGAACTCGTTTCCCTTCCATCTGATTGATCCCTCACGTGCGCTGTTTTGCGTTTAGAGTTTACGCTAAAGTAACCCTCTGATTTTCATCCAGGCGCTCACGATGCCAACAGTGATTTCTACCGAATCTTTCAGCAGTATCGTCCACTTTGTGACGGCGGCTAACGCCAGTAGCTTTACCGAAGCTGCTGAACAGTTGGGCGTGTCGAAATCGGCCATTGGTAAAAGTATTCAGCGACTTGAGCATAATCTCGGCATTCCACTGTTTCATCGCACTACACGTAAAATCAGCCTGACCACGGAAGGCGAAGCGTATCTGGCAAGCTGCCAGAGTGCGCTGGAAACCCTGCAAATGGCCGAGATGGCGCTGCGTTCAAAGCTAACGGAACCCACTGGCACAGTGAGGATTGATTTACCAGCCGCCTTTGGCCGCTCGGTGATGATGCCGGTACTGATGGACATGACTAAGCGCTATCCGCATCTGAAGCTAACCATCACGTTTAACGATCGCATCATTGATCCGCTGGATATTGGTTTTGACCTCGCCATCCGCTTTGGTCCAGTTAAAGACACCACCGACCTCATCGCGCGTAAGCTGAACGACCAGCATTTGATTATCTGCGCGTCACCTGCCTATATTTCGACGTACGGAAAACCTGAGACACTGACCGAATTGGCCGATCACCGCTGTATTCTGGCCTGGCGCGGTGGCGCGCCGCTTAGCTGGCTCATCCGTGACGAGAGCGGCAGGGACATCAGACTTAAACCCACACCTTTTCATCAAATCAGTGATGGCGATGCCATGATCGATGCCTGTATTGCCGGGGCCGGTTTGATTCAGTTTCCTGAAGCGCTTTTGCGACCCCATATCCAGGCTGGAAAACTGGTACCACTGCTTGCCGCCTGCAATCCAGCGCCCACCGAGCTAAATGTTATATGGCCCCGCGCCCGTCATTTACTCCCCGGCGTACGTTTTATCATTGATGAGTTGATCGAATTAGCGGCACAAAAAGCATTCGAGTGATTGTAGATATCAGTTCTACACTCTGTCCCCTTTGAGCCTGTTTATCCACTTCAGCTATCAGCGTAGGATTTCTTCATCGTCAGGTTGTCTGACAGTTCGTCCACTCATGAAGGGGTTCTACCATGCCAGTAGTTAATATCCAGATGTTCGATGGTCGTGATGATGCTAAACCTGCTATCGCTAAAGCAGTGACTGAAGCTATTGCCACCCACGCTAAAGTTGACCCGCAGTATGTCTATGTCATTTTCAACGATGTAACCACCAGCAACTGGGCCATCTCAGGGGAGATTTTTGCTGAGACGCTGAAAAAGTCGAGCTGACCCGCAGCGCACCTCCGTCAGATTCGCCGTTATGCCCCAGCGCATAACGGCATATTCCTCTTGCGGGGAGTCTCTCCCTCTCTTCTTTGCACGTTCGCCTGCTCCCACAGTTCTGGAGATTACGATGAAAAATGAAATTACCTGCGTGTTTAACCTGGCCGTCAATGACGGACAATTTCCTGCGTTTAAAGCATTGGTATCGCGCGTAGTCGAAGCCACCAGTAAAGAACCCGGCACGCTGAGTTACGTCTACAGCGTCAGCGACGATCAGAAAACAGCGCACATCGTTGAGCGTTATCGTCAGCAAGACCTGGTGAGCCATGTTGATCACACATTCGCACCTTTCGCTGAAACCTTTCTCTCCTTAGTCACTATCACTGGCCTGACGGTTTACGGCGAACCCGATGATGAAATTCGTAAGCGCTTAGATCCCTTTGGTGCCGTGTATATGACGCCTTTTGATGGATTTACCCGTTAATTTTGTAGATTAAAGACGATAAAAGACTCCGCTATGAAACTTTATGTGTACGATCACTGCCCATTCTGCGTGCGATCACGCATGATTTTTGGCCTGAAAGATGTTGCGTGCGAGATCATTACGCTGCCGAATGATGACGAAGCAACACCAACACGTCTTATCGGCAAAAAAATGCTGCCGGTTTTGGTCACTGAAAGCAATAAAGCGATTGGTGAAAGCCTGGACATCGTCAAGTACATTGATGAGACCTACGGTTCGGCGGTGGTGACGGTGCCTGACAATTCAGCTATCGAAGCCTGGATGGAAGAGGCGACAGGACTGATTTATCCGCTGGCGATTCCGCGCTGGGCAAGCGCTGATTTTGAAGAATTTCGTCAGGATAGTGCGAGACACTATTTTGTCAGTAAGAAAGAAGCCGTTTTCGGTCCCTTCGCTCGTTTGATGGAACAAACCGACAGCCTGGTGACGGAGATAAATGCCAAACTCGAGGTTCTTGAGCGGTTGATCTCGCAGCAAGAGCGGGATAGCGAGCATTTCTCGTTGACGGATATCCGTCTTTTCCCACTGCTGCGCTCGTTATCCATTGTTAAAGGGATAAAGTGGCCAGCCGGGGTAGATGAATGGCGCAGAGAGATGGCCGTAAAATCCCATGTTAATCTCAATGACGACATCGCTATCTGAGCCGATGTTGACGGGCGGCAGAGAGTTAAAGCCGCCCGGAACCAAACTGGTCTGAGGCAAAATCAAGGAAGCTGCGTACCTTCGGCGTCAGGCGGCGATCGGGGGCATGGAGAATATGCAAAGGACGCGTGGGAATGTTAAACGCGCCTAATACCTGCACCAGGCTGCCTCCGTCAATCAGAGGTTTAACCAGTTCAGCCGGCTGTAGCGCTACGCCCTGTCCAGCGCGGGCAGCATTAATGAGCGCTTCTCCGCTGTCCAGCATCAACCTTCCTTCGACGGCAACACGTAGCATCCCTTCAGCGCTTTCAAACTCCCAATGTGATCTCAATGAGGTATGGCTGAAAATCAGGCACTCATGTTGGCTCAGATCGCTGGGATGAACCAATGGCGGCGCATCATCCAGGTAAGCTTGTGAAGCACAGGCAATCAGCTGGTAAGGGTGTAATGCGCGAGCGACCAAACCACTGTCCGGCAGATGCCCAACCCGAAAAACGATGTCAAAACCTTCATCAATCAGGTCTACCATTCTATTTGCCAGCATCAGTTCAACCGTAACGTCTGGGTTCTGCCTGAGGTATATCGGAAGTAAGGGGGCAAGCGCATGAACGCCGAAGGTGACCGGAGCGTTGATGCGGATGCGGCCTCGCGGTGTCGCTCGCGTCTCTGCTGCAAAGGATTCTGCCGCTTCAAGTTCAGCGAGAATAATTTTTGCCCGCTCATAGAAGTCGCGACCCGCTTCAGTCACGCTGTGCTGTCGGGTGGTGCGGTTTATCAGGCGAACACCCAGATGTTGTTCAAGGAAGGAAACGTTTTTTCCAACCAGCTGTGGCGACATATCCAGCGCCTCAGCGGCGGCGGTAAATGAGCCCAGTTCTACGGAGCGCGTAAAAACCGTCATACTGGTAAGACGATCCATTAGAAACACCTTGTTGTAGATGAGCCAATAAGTGGCATTTATGATGTCATCTATTTTTAACGCGTTCAACGTCAGACGGACGCTTCAAGACCTCCTTTAACAGCTTGAGGGTGTGAAATGATTAACGCTGAATTTTCCCTATTACGTGAAAGCACACATTTTTTCTGGCCCGAATCAGGCAAAAGAATTGATATAGCGAGAGGACTGGATTACATCCTATCCGGAATAACTGCGCAGACATCGCTTACCGCCTGGCACCTTGAAATGATGATTTATCGCACCGAGGAGATTATTGAATCCGATTCGACAATCACCCCGATCCATGGTGAGGCAATCAGTCAAGATCCGTTGTTAAAGGCCGTATGTGCGAGCTATTTAGACGGTGCATCTTTAGCCACACCCGAGCATATTGAGGACGCTTTCAATAGACTGGCGGATGATATTTCCTACCATCCACTCTCTTTATCGGAAGAGGCGCTGCAAGTGCTCGCAGGATTTGTGTTTGTTCGCGAGATAACCCATCACCTCGGCATCATGGCGATTCATTCTGCATGATTTCAGGCACAAAAAAGCCGGTTACTGCAAGGCGAGTAACCGGCAAAGCGTCATTGCCTATCATTGTTTTAGTGAATAAAGTTACTGACAGACACACACTACGAGACGATTATTCCTGCCAGGTTCCAGCCTGTTTGGCGCTGTGAGCGGCCAGCATGTCCATCAGTTCTGGTGACAGACAATCGTATGGCGTCAACGCCAGGTCAGATAAGCGCTCACGGACGTCGGCCATTTTAGAAACAGGCGCGCCGCTTTCAATAATCGACGAAACGAACGCTGCAAACCCTGGCGCAGACCAGCCTTCGGCATCAGACAGTTCAGTGTGAACAAAATCCAGACCATAAAAAGCATGTTGCGCGTTCTCAATGCGGCCATACATGTGGACACCACAGTGAGTACAGGCATGACGTCTGATCAGGGCATTTTCATCAACGACTTTCAATTTATCTGCGTTTGCAATGACAGAAACGTTGTCTTTGGGAACAACTGCAACCAGTGAGAATAGTGCACCTGAAGGTTTCCAGCATTTCGTACAACCACAGGCGTGGTTAAACATTGTCTGGCTATCGAGCTTTACTTCAACCCGATTCTCCGTGCAGTGGCAACGCAACACGCCACCAGAAAAATGCTCATGTGCAGCTTTGATGCCGGCGTCTACCGCTGGATGTATTTTCTGAACGTTCATGAATTAATCCTTGATTAAACAGGTGCGACAAGCGCGCCGCACCCGATGCGTTGAGAGATCAGTAGTGGATAACGGTGCGAATAGATTTGCCTTCATGCATCAGGTCAAATGCATCATTAATGTCATCAAGTGCCATGGTGTGAGTCACAAATGGTTTCAGCTCAATTTCACCCTTCATGGCATCTTCAACCATTCCCGGCAGCTGACTACGGCCTTTAACGCCACCAAATGCAGAGCCTTTCCACTGACGGCCCGTAACCAGCTGGAACGGACGTGTGGAAATCTCTTTGCCCGCACCGGCTACGCCAATAATGACCGACTGACCCCAGCCACGGTGAGCAGACTCTAATGCTGCACGCATCACGTTCACATTGCCGATACATTCGAAGGAGTGATCGACACCCCAGCCAGTCATTTCAACAATGACGTCCTGAATCGGTTTGTCGAAATCGTTTGGATTAATGCAGTCAGTCGCGCCGAACTGCTTAGCCAGCTCGAACTTGGAAGGGTTGGTATCAATAGCAATGATGCGGCCCGCTTTTGCCTGACGCGCGCCCTGAATGGCTGCAAGGCCGATGCCGCCTAAGCCGAAAATGGCCACTGAATCACCAGGCTGCACTTTTGCTGTATTGTGAACAGCGCCGATACCGGTGGTTACACCACAGCCGAGCAGGCAAACATGCTCGTGATTGGCTTCTGGATTTATTTTCGCCAGAGAGACTTCAGCCACCACGGTGTACTCACTAAATGTTGAGCAACCCATGTAGTGGTAGATCGGCTGACCGTTGTATGAGAAGCGCGTTGTGCCATCCGGCATCAGGCCTTTACCCTGGGTGGCACGAACTGCGGTGCACAGGTTGGTCTTGCCGGATTTGCAGAACAGGCATTCGCCACATTCAGCGGTGTAAAGAGGAATGACGTGATCGCCAGGTTTTACGCTGGTAACGCCTTCGCCAACCTCAACGACTACGCCAGCACCTTCATGACCAAGAACTGCAGGGAAAACGCCTTCAGGATCATCACCTGACAAGGTAAAGGCGTCAGTGTGGCAGACGCCCGTGTGACTGATTTTTACTAACACTTCACCCGCGCGTGGCGGCTCAACGTCAATTTCAACAATTTTTAAAGGTTGGCCTGGGCCAAATGCAACAGCAGCGCGTGATTTCATAATGGCACTCCACTTAATTGAGGGTTCGGATTGAGCGGAGTGGTTGTTGGCAAAATGCTAATCACGCCGCTCTGGAGAGGTGGTAAAGGTTTATCGAGTAGGGGGAGTATAGATCGCATACCCTATGGGGGTATACATGATTTTTGGTATTCATAACAAAAACAATCTATCTATTTGTTTTTTAATGAAATTAAAAATAAGGATAATGATTGGTAGTACCCAGAACCACTCTAAACGCTCGCTTTATGATAAAGCAATGAGAGCTGTGATCGCTGTTAGGCTATCGCTACCACAGAAGATGAGAAAAGGTTAATGAGCCGTATCCCTACCCTGGAAGAAAGGATAGCTCTGAAACATTTCTGACCTCATGTTTTCAACATATGCGGGTTCGCCACAATAGGCCTTGCGGATGCTCCCTGGCGGTTCATTAACATAATGACGATAGACGCGTGTGAAGGTTTGCTGACTGCTAAAACCATTATCCATTGCGATCGACATAATATTTTTGTCGGTAGTGATGAGCGCACTGGTGGCGTTTATTACACGACAAATGCGAATGTAATCAGCTATTGATATCCCGGTAATGTCCTTGAATCTCCGCTGAAAGTACCAGTGGGTATAACCGCTTCTTCTGGTAATAACGTCAACTCTAAGATTTACATCAAGATTGTCATCAATCCACTTGATAATGTCTCTGACAACAGCGTGCAAGACCAGCTCTCTGCTATTGCATTCATCTGTTTTAACTGAATAATTTATCATGCCGGGGCTGATTTTTTGGTTGCTTGAAATAGTCATGTTGATCATCCGTAAAATTCTGCACAAACTTTAGCACATAGAGTTACGGCCACTCGTTCAAATAATTTAACGATGATAATTTAATAGACTGAGCTTGTTAATTTAGACATAAAAAAAGCAGCACCCAAAGACGCTGCTTTTCAATGGAACGGAAAGAGTAACCGTCGATTCGATTACTTAAAATAAGAGCGAACTAATTTAACCAGCTCACCGATTTCCTGTTCACTGCCGCTATCAGAGTTTAACTTCCCCGCGAACTCTTCTTTTATGTAGCTTTCCAGGACCTCGGTCATCAGACCATTTATTGCGCCTCTGACAGCAGCCATTTGCATCAATACAGGCGCACAATCTACACCAGCTTCCAGCGATCGCTGAATGCCTTCGCATTGCCCCTGTATCCTTTTAATTCTGTTAAGCGCTCGCTTTTTATCTTCAGGAGAGTGTGGCATACATCCTCACATACTGTACCGGGGTATATCATAACATGAAGGCGCTATCTTCATTAGCGATGACTGCTATAACGGGTGATCGCTTAAAAATAGGCTTGTTAGCCTGCAGCTATGAGCGTTGCCGGACAGTTTGCCAGATGGGAACTGAGACTCCAATACCCCCTGATAGTGCTATTGACAGTGTAAATTTGATCAAGCCCCATGATAAATGGGCAGTTCATTTCGAGTTAACAAACACCACATTTGCAATGGTTCTGTTCAGTGCTGACATCCATCTTGATAGTAAGAGCTATATTTCGACGGCTTCGCGCGTGCGTCTCGTCATCACGAGATTTATCACTATGCACAACAGTAAAGCCAGGGCAGAGAGCAGCATCGCTTTAGCCATACCGTGCGAAAATGTTGCAGTATCGGTATGGGTTATTAGCGCCCCAAAGATGGCGACGCCCACGACCCCACCTAACTGTCTTGCTGACGCCATCAAACCCGAGGATATGCCGGCATCGTGCTGTGAGACGGAAGCAAGCAGGGTATTGGTGACTGAGGGGACTGACATCGCGCTGCCCATTCCGACCAACATGAGTGCGCCATTCAACAGCCATAAAGATGCGTTAACAGATAATTGGGATAACACTAAAAACCCAATAATTTGCACGCTAAATCCGGTGGTGATGATACGTATCGCACTTACGCGACGTGCAACTCGTGAAGATATCATCGTTGATACGGTCAGAACGGCGGTCAAAGGAATGAAAGCGATGCCGGTCTGGAATGCACCATAGCCTTTAACGGTCTGGAAAAAGAGGCTAAGGACAAAAACAGTGCCGTAAAAAACCAGATTGATGACGGCGCCACTGAGGCACATTGCAATCAGCATCTTATTTTTGACTAAATGAGGAGGCAGCATAGGAGACGTAACATGTCTTTCCGTGACGGTAAATATTAAGGCTGAGAGGATTGCCAGACATAACGCGATGAGAGGCAGCATTGTCCAGCCCCGATCGCTCGATTCTGTCAGGGCATACGTCAGGGAGGCGATGGCGACAGCGCTGGCTATCTGACCCGGCACATCGACTTTCTTGTCTACACGTGGAGAGGCTGGAGCAAAACGCAGGATGAGGATAATCGCGATAAGGCCAATCGGAACATTAATTAAAAACACGCTTCGCCAGCCCAAATATTGGATGAGAATCCCGCCCAGTACCGGCCCGGCAGCTAGAGCGATACCGCCACAGGCACCCCACATAGCCACTGCGGTACGACGGGTGTTTGCATCCTGGAAAGTCAGTCTGATTAACGTTAAGGAGGTGGGTACCAATAGCGCAGCGCCCATTCCCTGAAGACCACGCAGCGTAATCAACATTGCCATACCGTCAGCTAACCCGCAGCCGATCGATCCCAACGTAAAGACGCCAAACCCCCAGGCAAAGACACTTTTAGCGCCGAACTTATCCCCTAATGCGCCGCCAAGAATCAGCAGTGCTGAAAACACCAAGGCATAGCTATTGATGACCCATTGCAGGCCAGTAAGGTCGGTTTTAAACGCCTCTCTCAATGCGCTCAATCCAACATTCACCACGCTTACATCGAGTTGAACGACCAGAAAGCCCAGGCAGGATGAGATGAGTATTGCCGCTAAGGTGGGCGTTATTTTCGACATTACTAACTAAGCCAAAGTGAGTTAACCATGACTAAAGGATAAGAATTGACACGGTATGCGTAAATATTAGAATTTGCACACCATCCATGCAAAAACGCATACATCATGAATTGGGAAGATCTTCGCTTTTTTCTGGCCATTGCCAGGGCCGGTACGATTTCAGGTGCTGCAAAAGGTTTGAAAGTTGATCAAGCCACAGTGAGTCGCCGACTGGCGTCGCTTGAAGCAGAATTGGGCATTCAGCTGTTCATCCGCCTACCTCGTGAGTCGCGCCTGACAGCGATAGGTGAAAAAATTTTAGACGAGGCAAAGGAGATTGAGGCCAAAGTTTATTCCGTTGCGCGGCTCTCCTCCTCAGTTAAAACATCTACCCGTTCACGGGTGGCGATCTCGGCTCCACCCATACTCGCCCGACATTTTTTTGCTCCCGCTATTTTTGAAATGACGCAGCAAAATCCTGACATCCAGCTCTCTATCCAGAGTGAACCACAATTTGTGTCTCTTTCAAAAATGGAAGCTGATTTATCCCTGCGCCTCTCTCCACCAATAGAAGATACCGATATTATAAAAAAAGCAGGGCGAATGAAGTTTGGTTTATATGCCGCACCTCATTACAGGAATATAAAAAATTCATCTGTGTGGGATTTCATTGCTTATTCCCAAAAGGAACCCAGTTTTGAGCATAAAAGATGGCTTTATGACGTTATAGGGGAGAGGCGGGTTTGTTGTGAAGTCAGCGATTTAAGTAATCAATATGAGGCAGCTTGTTCGGGAATTGGCGTTGCGGGTTTACCCTGTTTTTTAGCGGATAAAGAATCCCGGCTGATAAAATTATCCACTGAACAACCGATGCTAACGCTGGATATCTGGTTAGCAAAACACCCGGACCTGCGAGACGATGCACAGATACGAAAAGTCGCGCAGACAATTACTGAATGTTTAGATAAGAAAGGATTAGGTTTGAATCAGTAAGACGTTAACTATGTCGGTCTCATACAGGCTATGCACATAAATGGATGTGGATTTCTCCACATCCATTCATCATAAAAATCAATCAGTAATAGGCGCTGAATGTCTTAGTACTCAGACTCTTCTCCAGGTAGTGGTACGGAGAGTTCCTCACCCTTAGCGCCTGCGTAGAAAATGATGACGTCAGTGCTTTCCTCTGTAGTGAATCCTCGGTGTGCAATACCGATGGACTCATTGAAAGCTTCACCAGCGTGAAAAGTTTTCGTTTCTCCGCTCTCTTTATCTTCAATGGTCAGAGAACCGGACAGGATGTATGCCGTATTAGGAATGGGATGAGTATGCCATGGGAGTTCTGAATGAGCGGGGATGGTCATTTTCATAACGGTGATCTCGAGTTCACCAGAAGGATAGCTCTCTAAACGTTGTCCATTCCAGGCAAGCCCACTTTTAAGCAAGGTCTCTGATTCATTTTTATGTTCATCGGTATTCTTTTTCATCCTTTCCCCTGTGATTATTAAATTCAACATCATGATAAATGAATGATTTGGCAGCTAACGTTGCTCATCTCTTTACTACTAAGCTTGAGCAGACCCTATTAATTAATCGTATCTGCAGGAAAAACTGTCAAGAAATGCAGTAAAAATTTAAAGCTATAAAGCATGTATTGATAAAATGATCACCGAATCATGGAGCAAAAATATCGGCAGATATATATCACAGCATAGAATAATAAAAATATGAAGCTAATGACGATTACAATTCATTCAACCCTGGTGTGAAAGGGAAGAATGAAAATATTTACTCCACATTTTCGAGCCCAAATGATTTGGGCTTTTTTTATTTAAAATAACGTATTAATTAATGCCATTTTTAGCTGGATAGCCATGAGTGTGCTTTGAAAAATCGACAGGAAATGTGAGATTTTGAGTGTACTTCACTGCGAAGAATCAAGCTTAGGTAGTGACGGGCTGAAGGGTGTTGTGATCATTTGAGGTAACGCAAAAGGGGCACTAGCGCTAACTAGTACCCTTTCTTGAAGATTTCTATGTTCAATCTTGGATGATGCACTTGCAAATGCAGTCACCGTTGCTGTGAACACCATCTTCATTTAGACACCCGTTAGACCTCTCAGATCTAACCAGTGTGCTTCGATGTAAGGTGCCCGGACGCGGAATCGAACCACGGACACGGAGATTTTCAATCCCCTTGCTGAGACTTTAGGTTTGATTTTTCTATGGGGAATTGAGCAAAAACGGCGTAGTACAACGTAGTGTAGGCGTACCTCCGAATAACTTTCGGATGTGCATGATGAAAATACTTCCCGTGATTTCCACCAAAGGTGGAGCAGGCAAATCTACGCAAGCCGCAAATCTCTGTGGCTTCCTCGCTGACACAGGATTGAAGACACTTTTAATTGATGGCGACTTCGGCCAACCTACCGCCAGCAGCATCTATCAACTCACCTATCAAGCGCCGAGCGGCATATACGAACTGCTGATGCAGTCGGTAGATCTCGGTGATGCTACCAACATAATCTCCAACAGCTTCATCCCTCATCTCGATGTCATCATCATTGATTCCCAGGGCGCGCGTTCGGTGATGTTGGAGCTCATTGCACTCGCCGCCACTGACACCACTATCGGCATAGTGAAGCCGGTACAGCCAGACATCCGCGAGTTTCTGCGCGGTGCTATCGCTATGTTCGAACAGCTGCGCTCACTCTCCCCCTACGGCATCGCGCTTCCGGCGATTCGCATTCTGGTGAATTGCATGGATTACACCTCACTGGCCAAAACCACACTTGGGCAACTGGAGACGATTGTTAGTGAAGGGAAATATAGTCCCTACGCCGACGAGATTCTCGTGTCGTTGCTGAACACCCAAATCTACGATCTCGACATCTATAAGGCGGGCCACTTTGCTGGCGAACCTGCACACCGGCTGGAAACGCAGATACGCCGCAAGAGTGATTCGGCGTTGCAAACGATGCACAACCTGGCGTGTGAATTATTCCCGGAATGGCGCGGTCAGTTTGATGCGCTTCTTTCACGTTCTGTGAAGGAGTTGAATAATGTCTAAGTCCAGTAACTACCCAATCGAAATGTCGCATTCCATTGATGCTGAACAGGCAGTGCTGGGCGCACTGATGCTGGATAACGATCGCTGGGATGATGTGGTGACGCTGATTCGTGTGACTTTTCTGGTGCTATCAATACCGCTGTTCCTAATGGCGGTGCTGGTCGCGGTAGTTGATGGTCTGGGACGGCGAGATCTACGGCGTTATGGCGCGGCAAATGAATCCAGCTTTGTTTATCACCATGCTAAACGCTTCGTTAGACCCGCGTTCTATGTGCCCTGCATGGTTTATCTGTCATGGCCATCGGCTGTGTAACCAAATCTGTTGATGCTGCCTGCGGCGCTGATGTTAGGAATAGCGCTGGCGGTGCTGACGGCTTCATTCATTCTGATAGAACAATCTCAACATGGCGACTGAGTAGCTCTACCACATCAAACATAACAACCCTGCTAAAAATCAGCAAAAGCCAGCTCCGCCAGCCTCTTGAGCGCAGAACGGGGATCTGACGAGCAATATTCCATGACGCCTAACCAGACAATTTTTTGTTTGTCGAAACCCTGATGGTAAAACTGATAACGAAGTCCCGGGGCGCAGACGAGAAGTACAGGATAGCGCGTTATCAAAACCTCAATATCGGACTCTGTATCGTCAGCAATAACCCTGCAGTTTATGTCGAGCCTATCCAGCTCTTGTTGAAGCGACTCGATATACTTTTTTGTAAGCGCGTAAGGAAAATATCCCTTTTGCAGCGGTGATCGTCCCAACGTGGGGCTGGGACTGTGCACGACGTAGATAATTTTTCCTGTCATAACTCTCCCTGTTTTTGTCAGTTAACCAGACTACAGGCCTCAGTTGTACGGCTCCGCTTTCCAGCAAGGATACATGTCATATAAGCTTTCTACTGCTACTACATACTACGCCTTAGCACCATTTTAAGGTGGGATAGCCTTTTCTGGCATCTTTAATGCCCATCATGTTTAAAAACATACCCGATTATTTTTGTGCACATGCATGAATATGCAAATAGCTCTGCTCTCCTTAGATTAGTACATGCAGATATTAGAAACGTCCGTTGATGGCACGGAGCGGACTTGCTCGCTGCATGGTCCGTAAAGAGCGAGCTGCGGACATTACTGACATAGCGGTATGTTAATCATTGGGGAGCAGGTAAATTCTAATATTTAAGGTGTATTAGAAAAACAAATAGTTAATTTACTAAATTAATATTTTTAGGTGCAGCTATAGCGAAAGCTTATATAATTGTCCAGGAGTAACTCCAAACATACTTTTAAAATTGCGCGTGAAATGAGCTTGATCGGTAAAACCTAATTGGGCAGAAATCTCTGATATAGGTTTACCTTGTATAATCATGTTTTTACCTTGACGTAGTCGCTCTCCTTTTATCCATGCAAAAGGAGGAAGCCCCTTAATACTAGTGAACATTCTTACAAGTTTAACGGGAGATAGTCCTGTTTCATGGGCAAGTGTCTGCAGGGAAGGAGGAAAATGAAAATCATCCATAAGTCTCGTGATCACATAGTCAACTATAGCTTTGTCTGTAGTTTTAATATCGATTAGTGGATGTATGCCTGAGCGGGAAAGGACTGATTGCAAAACACCAGCGACTCGTTCGTTGATTTCAGCATCTAAACTGTGACGTTCGAGTGCGAAAGCAGCAACCTGACGTATCTCCTTTGCCACGTCAGGAGCTGCAAAAATATTCTTTTTGAAATGGTCCTCTGCGTCTAATCCAGTGAACTCAATCATAGACTCTGGTGAGACATAAAAGCTGTAATAGCACCAATCATAGGGTGTGGGTTCGGCTGCTTGAATCTGTCCTGGATTATAAATGGTTATCTCGTCAACACTTGCCTCAGAATTTTTACCATCTAACCAGATTTTCTCCCTTCCTGAGACATTGGCCCCTATATAGAACTCATCGTGCGAGTGTTTTGGGAAAATATGATTAGTGCTGTCTGATAATGTGATCTCAATTCCGGCGATCTTCCGGTATGCCGTGATACCCATCTGCTTCAACCCGTCCTTTCGGTTTTATGCCCCATAGCTCTGATGCAAGGGAAAAAAAACAGATTAACAGAATTGCAACAAGTGAGGAAAGTGAGGGTGATAATCTCGGGTCAAATAACTGAAAAACGAAAGTAAAAATCGGATTTACTGAAATAAAAACCATTACTCTGGCTGGAGACAAAGATTTTATGCCATGTTGTAGGCACCATAACGGAATAACCACGCCGAATATTGCGAGAATAGCTATTCCTGGAGATAGGATCTCAATGACACCTTTATACCCAGATGAGTCTAAACTATAACTCATAGTTATAAGAACTGTTATGTAAAAACGATGCGCCATAATTGAAGAAGGCAGGCAGCCTCTGTCACTCAATCTTCTACTGAAAATATTGGAGAAGATACTAAAGACAGAGCAAATAACTGCCATCAAAACCCCAATTAAAATTTCTGAAGAAGAGTAGTTATAAGTTAGCCTACCTTCACGCAAGCTAATTGCGGCTAACCATAACGAACAGAATGTGATACAAAAAATAAATATAGTTTTATATTGATGAGACTCATTTTTAAAAAAAACGGGTGCGATATAAATAATGAGCAATGGAGCCACGCCAGTTATAATCGCAGACGCTACTGCAGGCTCCAGATATTGCATGCAATAGAAAAAACTTATCCATGATCCTGCAGTAGTTAAATTTAAAATCAAGATCTGAGTGAAGAACCTCATGGTCGAGAGGTAATTTTGACGCGAAAAAGACACTCCGTACAATTGGAAGAAAACCATCGCAATAGAAAAAACAATAAATGTAATACTCAATGGATGATTTTCCTGAACAAGAAAGCCGGAATAAACCTCCTTTCCGGCATCAAGAAAATTATAAAGAAGGACCATTAACAGCCCAAATAAATAACTTTTATTATTCATATTTTTCTCAAGCTAACTCAAAAAGTTTGCCTTGCTTTTCATAACGCCTAATTGTTGTGTGATCAACATCAATTTGTTTTTGATCTTGATGACACAAATAAATAATTCCTGGATTAGTAAACAGATCCGTTGTTCTGTAGATATTGTCTCCCGCTTTAGGCGTGTGCATCATACCGAAGTATGATGGGAGTGATTTTAAAAGTTCATCACAATTATTTACTTTAACAACACCTTCAAATTCTGATGCTAATGTAATGCACTGCAGTTGAGTTTTAAGCATGTACTTCTTGCCAAGTCTTGAAACAAACTGTTCTGGTTTCGTATAGCGTTCAGCCGTAAGCGTAACATGACTATATCCTAATGCAGATACAACGGCGTGGTGCATAATAGTCCCTTGCATTCTGGCGGCTGTTTCAATAAGTACAGGCCCAGAATCAGTCATCATTAATTCACTATGGGATGGACCATTTTCAATACCGAGAATAGTAAGAGATTTTTCCATATACTCAACAAGCTGGTCTTGAACATCCCCCAAGTAAGGTAAAAGAATTTCTCTTTCACAGATTAGCGATGCATTCTCAACTTCTTTTTTGTCGTCCGACCATATTTCTGTAATTAGATGTTGCCCATTGATACTAACCGCATTGACAATATATTGCTGCCCATTAAGACGTTCTTGCAAAAGAACATTCTTATTTGTTAAACCCAACTTGTTTTTCTTGCCATATATTTTATTAAAAGCATCTTCGACTTCATCAATAGTATTGCAAAAACGAACGCTATCAGCTCCAGCACTGTCTACAGGCTTAACTACTACAGGCCACTTTCCTAACTCACTAGCCCATTTTTTTGCTTGCTCTACAGATTCGGCCAAAAACTGAGGGATAGAATTTATCCCAGCTTTTTTTAGAGCCTCTTGCATTGAATATTTGTTACGGCGAAGAGCACTAGTATTTATTGAGTTTCCTGTTGTGCCTACTAATGAAGAGAGAAGGTCCGCAACATAAACACCCGTTTCAGTGCCCGGAATAATATATTCTGGAGATAGTGCTTTCAACTCTTCAGCTATTTTTAAAAACTCATCCTTAGATTCATTTTTTGGAGAGATTAAAAAATCAAATGTTTCATGCTTAAACGTTGACTGGTATTCCTGCGGAATTTCTGAAGAAGACTGTATGTGAATACAAGACCAACCATTTTTTTTAAAGATAGGTGCTAATTCTGCTCCAGTTGAATACGCATCAACAATACATATGTATTTTTTCATTTTTATCCTTTCCGAGCAATAATGACTAGGTTGTCGTCTTTTTCTTTCTTCTTTAGAGAGAAATCGCCATAAAGTGAAACAGTTGAGAATCCTGCCTTTAATAATTCATTTTTGAGCGTCTCTTTTTCATAAAGCCTTGTAAGACAACTCCAGTGTTGCGATTCTCGATGATAATCGACTTTTAACAGCCTCTTATCCCAGTCCATATAAAGATATTCTGTGATGCCATTCTCTTCTCGTATCAGAGAACCTTGTTCATTAATTCTATTTCTTGCTCTTTCCATATCAGCGAGCTCCATGAGTAGAACTCCCCCCGGACGTAACAAGCCATACCAATAATCAAAAAGTGCTAGATCCTCTTCCTCGGTAGAGTAATATCCGAAGCTAGTATATACATTAATTAACAAATCAAAATTATCTCCGGGAATTTTTTTCATATCAGCTTGATGATAAATTGGACCAGGAGCATTCTTTCTTGCTATTTCTAGCTGTTCAGAAGATAAATCTACAGCTGTAACCTTATATCCCTGAGAAAACAAAGCCAGACTCATTTTCCCTATACCACAGCATATATCTAATACTGATGGGTATTCAGATGGAGGGAACAAATCAACAAATTTTTCTGATGCGAGATTATAGTCTTCATAGCGACCAAGATTATTTGAAACTTCTGTAAAAAACACAGGAAATCCCGTCTTATCATTCATACCACCTGCTGACATTGTACCCTCCAATTTTTTTATTGCGCTGTATCTTGTGGATAAATATCTTCCATCGAATCATGCGTCAACGATGTGTCCTTGAAATCCAGGTCATTTGCATAGGTGAAAACGATCACTGTGCGACGGGATTCCTGAGTTAACGGCGCTATACGATGAAGAGCATCCCTTGCCCGAAGCAAGTAACATTGGCCACGAGCAACATGGCGGCTAATTACCGGATATTCAGCCAAGGTCTTCTTAATCCATTCTCGAGTATTCTCTTTCTTCCAGGGAACGTGTGGAATAAATTCGACTCGAGCACCAGAAAGCACATCAGGTTCATCAATTACCCATACCAATGCGTAAGAATAGTCGTCCCAATGCCAACCATGAGTGTCGCCGCTTTTATTTTGGGAATTGATAATAAATTCTTCAGGTTCATAAGGTACGCGATAAAGCGTTTCACCTGTAATGCGTGAAAGAAACTTCAGGACACTTGGACTATCGAAAAAAGCAGGGATATATTTGCCTTCTTCACGAATAGCATTGCGGCCAACGCTATCGTATGCTCTTGGTGTGCTACCACTCTGCTTTATAATTACTTCGCGCCTAAGAGCATTTTTCTCAAGTAACGCGCGCGCTTCATCTTCCATTTTCTGTTGTAAATCTAAGGGAAGAAGATCCTCAATAACCACCATTAAATCGTCTTCATAGTCATTTCTGAGATAATTGACCAGCGACTCTGGAAACCCACTAATGTGCTGAGAAATTTGTGTTTCAACGTTTTCCACAATTAACTCCCTTATATTTAAATACCCTGTCATACCTTGTCTCAGGCGTTTTAATAATGCCTTAGCATCATGTCGAGATCTTGTATCTGATTTCACAAATCGAACAAAAAACACGCAGTAAAACATATGCCTGGCACCTATGTATTTAAGCCTCTATAGTTGTCTACTGCATTGGTGCCTGGATTAGCACTGCCTATTCTGACTGTTTTAATCAATGGATAATTTTAAGTTGGACGGTAGCGTGCAAAACTCATCCTTGTGCGCCGTCATAAGCAGCCAGCCGCCTAGCGGTGGTAAGCGCGTCAGACTTTATGTGCACTATAATTATTTGTTGTCTTTCTTAGACTTAGCAATACTACTTTTTTAAAGCGTTATCACATAGTGTTGATTGATACCATTAGCCGAATTTCATTCGACTAATTTTTCATATCAAAATGTTTGATGAATGTTTCCAGCCCAATCCCATATGCGCTGAGATTAACCATCAATTATCTTTTTCCCGATGAGACCTATGAACAAACTCATCGTTTCATTTGCTCCTTTAAGTTTAAAAAAATTGAAATTGCATTTGTCGCCTGCGGGTAAATTCAAACAGAATTTATATTCATAGACTAAAACTATTTTTCAAAACAGGCACTTTCCCATTTTATTAAACTGCAAGGAAAGTTATTAATTTCAAGTGATTATTCGGGTGGTAGTTCCAGGCCATAAGATTGAAATAATAATAAGATGATATTGCAATTGCGAAGTGGCGGGTAGGATTACGAATCGAAGAAGTCAATTATCTAAACAATTTCCTGGTCATGATGTGTCGAGAAAATTTAGACCTCGAACTAAATAACTTCACCCGCCTGATAGGATGGCGAAGTTAGAGAATTTTAAGTCTAAGCAATTTTCAAAATTGATTTATAATTCTGGTACTCATCGGTTATTTTTATTCAGCACCATCGTGCTCATTCAGCGTAACAATGTTCAGCAGCAGGAAACGTTTTGGTTTTAACCGCAGCAACATAGCTCTGAATGGCATGCTGAATGCTGTCATGGCCCGTCATAAAGTTACGGACAAACTTAGGCGCGCGCCCTGTGATACTCAATCCCAGCATGTCGTGTAAAACCAGCACCTGACCATCAGTATCTACCCCAGCTCCAATACCGATTACCGGGACGGTAACCGCTTCACTGAGTGCTTTGCCTACGGAAGAAGGAACCGCTTCAACCAAAATCATTGCTGCACCGGCGGCTTCAAGCTTAATGGCTGCATCGATAAGTCCTTTGGCCTGTTCTGGTCCACGACCCTGAACTTTAAACCCGCCAAACACATTGACCGATTGCGGCGTTAAACCAATATGTGCGCAGACAGGAATGCCATTGCGGGTTAACTGACGTACCGATTCACACAACCATTCGCCACCTTCCAGTTTCACCATTTGCGCTCCCGCCTGCATCAGACGGCCTGAACTTTGCAAAGCCTGATCTGGGGTGGCGTAGGTCATAAAGGAAAGGTCGGCGATGATAAAGCTGCCGGTGTTACCGCGTTTTACGCTGGCAGTGTGATAAACCATGTGCTCAATGGTGACAGGAAGGGTACTGTCGTGGCCCTGCAGAATCATACCGAGCGTATCGCCGATAAGCAGCATATCGACGCCAGCCTGGCTGGACTCGTGGGCAAACGTCGCATCGTAGCAGGTCAACATGGCAATTTTTTCGCCGTTTTTCTTCATCTTCTGCAGATGGGTCAGGGTGATCTCTGGCATCTCAATGTCTCATCTAAATGATTCTGTCAGTAATAGCGCTGCGATGATGATCATCAGAGCGCCGGAAATTTGGCTGACGAGGCGTGCAGCCCTTGGCCGGGTTTGTAACACGGCTTTCGATCCGAAGCCCACTATCAGGTAAACCACAGCACAGCTTACGACATGCACCATACCCAATGCGGCCATTTGTAAGGAGAGCGGCCATGTGCCATGCGAATCGGTGAATTGTGGCAACAACGCCAAAAACAGCAGAAATACCTTCGGATTAAGTCCACTTATGCAAAGCCCTTTTACAGCCCAACTCAGCGCATTACCATCGAGCTGTCTTTCATCTGCAGTGGGAACGGCAGGATGACGCAACATGCCTATTCCCAGCCAGATCAAATAGCAGGCGCCAGCTACGGTTAATCCTTTCATGAGCGTGGGCAGGTCCGCGACAACGGCTCCTACACCTGCGGCAACAATTAACGTTGCAATCAAGTGACCAGAGAGCAATCCGCAGACAGCGGGAATAACCCGGCCCCCGCGAATGCCTGCGGAGATGGCATAGGCCCAGTCTGCTCCAGGAGTAATGACAAATAGCACTGAAACGGCCCAAAACGCAGCAAAAAAACTCAGCGCCATCGTTACACCCCACTCGATGTATTAGGCATGCTGAGCACAGCGTCTTCGGGATGACTTAAAAAAATGATATTGCACACGATCTTCTACCTGATTAACGAAATAAACAGAATCTATCTTCAGATGCTGGGCGGCGTCGCACAGCATTAGCAGGTAGAAAGAATATCCTCAGCTGGTTAAAATGTGCTTTCAATATTAATGCGTAATGTCGCTGATACGGGAATAATCTTGCCCATGGACCGAATAGACCGCAATATTCTTGCTGAGCTACAAACTGATGGCCGTTTATCCGTAACTGAGCTTGCGGAGCGGGTAGGATTAAGCCTGTCACCTTGCCATCGCAGGGTAAAAGCGCTGGAGCAGAGTGGCGTCATTCAGGGCTATCGTGCTCAGCTTGACCCTGCCTTCCTGGGATATAACTTCTCGGCGATTGTATTCGTGACGTTGCGTGATGGCGACCGTAAGGCCGTCAATGCGTTTGAAGAGGCGGTGAAAGAACTTCCGCAAATTACGCTGGCGCAACGCTTATTTGGCGATCCAGATTATCTTCTGCATATCACAACGCGTGATTTGCCCGCTTTTCAGCTGTTATATGATGAGAAACTTTCCGCTATGCCCGGCGTACAAAGGCTAACGTCGACCCTGGTGATGAAAACCGTCATTCAGGATCGGCCATTGCCGCTGTAGGCCGGCTGCTAACTCGTTGTTTTGAGCATGACAATGCTATTTATTTGTAACCGGATGCAGCTTTAGCGGATCCATTCGTCTGCTCAAAATCACCTCCGATGAAGGCAGGTCAGTAATGACCATGTCCATGTCGGTCAGTGAGAACATCTTGTACAGCGCGTTGCTGCCGTAAGTGTTGTTATCTGCCAGCATGATACATTTTCGCGCTGCGTTGATGATTGCACCATAGTAAGCCGCTCTGTACTCATCATGATGAAAAATGCCTTTATCACTCCATGATTCCGGTGCGATAAACGCCTTTTCAAAATTGAGACTCTGTAAGGTTTCAAGCGCAACGCGTTGATGAAAAGTATTGTCATGACGGCTGAGTTTGCCACCAATAAAAAACAGGGCGGCGCTAGAGTGAGTCATAACATGCTGCGCAATGGCAAAGTCATTAGTGACAATGGTCATCTCATCGCTGTAAGGAAAAAACGTGGCCAACTCAAACGTCAATTTCCCGCCATCAAGATAAACCACTTTGCTATCACCTAAATAACGTAGCGCAGCACGGACCAGAGAATGAGCCCCGGGGCGCTCAACGGGCATACGTAGCGGGGTTTCACGTGATTTCACACCACCGCGCGTAGACATGATGACGCCACGCGCGCTGAGCTGTTCAATATCCCGCCGTATAGTCATCACCGTGACATCCAGCATATCTGCCAGCTCCCGCAGGCTGACAAAATGTTTGATGGATACCACCTCGAGTATCCGTTGATGACGCTCAGCGGGGATCATATCGCTCCTCATCAGACAGGAATAATGCCAAGAACGACAGCGGCCAACAGAGCACAGACACTCATGATCCAGATTTTCACCATGGAGTGACGGATATGCTCACCGACCTGAAGATTAAGCAGTCCTAACCCCAGATGCGTTGCAGGAATAACCGGACTAAGCAGCAAACCTATTTGTTCGGTAATGAGCATGGCGATGGTGACGTGCAGCGGGGAAACGTCAAAACTTTGCCCAAGGCCTACCGCGAGAGGAAGGAGTGCAAAATAGAACGCATCGGATCCAATCAAAATAACGATCGGTACGCTGAAAGCAGCCAGAATGATATAAAGATAAGGTCCTAAACTGGAAGGAAGTACCGCAGCGAGTTCATTTACTAATACTTTAATAATGCCAGTATTTTGCAATATGCCTACAAATACGCCAATCGTTAAGAAGATCACAATTACCGGGAAGATGGTCAACGCGTAATCTTTAATTTTCTGTTGTGCTTTTTTTGCATCCGGATAATTGATCATGACTGCCAGCGAGAATGCGATCATAAACAGGAAGTTACCCGCGACTAATCCAGAAACCAGAATCACAATGGTTGCAATCACCAGCACAAAGTTGGCGCGCAGCAGCCATGGATTATGGTCACCTTTGCTGGTTAGCATCTCCTCACGCATCACCAGGAAGGCCTCTTTACTAATGCCAGAACCACTTTTATTTTCTACTCTGGCCATGTACCAGCAGAGAATAACGCCGAGAACAAACAGCACGACCTGCAAAGGAATGAGTTTGTAATAGACGTCAAGAATATCAAGATGGGTCACCGCAATGGCTCGGTTGAGTGAGCCTCCCCATGGGGTAATACCCGTTACGCCGACTCCAACGGTAACCAGCATCAGCAACGTTTTACGGCTGATGTTCATCTTTTCATACAGAGGTAACAATGCCGGAACGGTTACCAGCAGGGTTGCGTA
Source organism: Pantoea sp. GM01 (assembly GCF_000282675.1). Classification (NCBI taxonomy): domain Bacteria; kingdom Pseudomonadati; phylum Pseudomonadota; class Gammaproteobacteria; order Enterobacterales; family Erwiniaceae; genus Pantoea; species Pantoea sp. GM01. Next base: position 32,470 of record NZ_AKIU01000025.1, read on the forward strand.
CGCATTACCATCAAGGCTACAGACTGAGGCTATGACCAATGTCGCAAGTAGAACAGAAAAGGTCGATTGTGTGACGAAACGCAGGATGAAACGCACAATCACGTCAAACACACCGGCTTCTTTCATCAGGGTAAAAAACATGGCGCTAAATGCGACTAGCGTAGCAGTGCCAACTACCGATTTAAGTCCTGAAGCGACATATTCGCCCAGTTCTTTAAAGCCAAACCCACAGACTAAAGCGGCTACCGTAGGTAAGATAATAAACAGCACACTGGGAGGAAACTTATTTTTCAATAAGCACCATGTCAGAATAACAAACATGACAATCCCGGTGATAAGCATCAAAGACATGACTTATCCTTTTAATTTTCAGAGTAGAAGATGTAAAAAAACGCTGCGCAGATAAATCTGCACAGCTTTACCATGGCAATATTTATTTCATATTGAAAAGCGTATTGAGCTCATCAATATTTTCATTAGTTAATGTTTTCATGCCATAGGGTTTGAGTACGAAATAGAGTTTTGCCGTTTCCTCTAACTCTTCTGCATTAAAAACCGCTTCACGGATATTTTTACCCGAAATAATGGGGCCATGGTTGGCGAGAAGAATTGAATTATGATCCTTAGCCAGTTTTTCAACATGCACAGCAATTTCTGGCGAGCCCGGCCGAATATAAGGCACCACCGGCAGTTTACCCACACGCATCACGTAGTAAGGAGTTATCGACGGCAGTGCATTTTCATAGTCGAGATCGGGCAAGCAAGATAATGCGGTCAGCCAGGGGGAGTGCAAATGTACGATGCCGCCACAAGCAGGACGCTGACGGTACATTGCCAGGTGCATCAGCACTTCTTTAGACGCCTTGTGACCCGAAACCAGCTCACCGGTCATCGTGACTTTACTCAATTCATCAGCATCCAGGTCGCCAAAACTGGAGTTCGTCGGCGTGGCGAGGATATGGCCATCAGGCAGTTTCAGGCTGATATTTCCAGCGCCACCGCTGCTGTAACCACGTTCAAACAGGGAGCGTGCGTAGCGCACTAAATCCTGACGATATTGGATTTCGCTCATTTCACACTCTCCTGCGCTTTTAAGAAGAAATCACTGTTACCAAAGTTGCCTGACTTGAGGATTACCCACTTTTCTTCATCTAATACCTGTGTCCAGGGTACACCAGGCGCGACAGCATCGCCGATCACCATGCCTTTAATATTGAGACCCTGTGATACCGCACCCGACGTTTCACCGCCAGCGACGATAAATTTGTTGAAACCTTCCTTGCTTAAATTGTGGGCAAGTGTGGCGAAGAAGCTTTCAATCTTCTCACTGACAAATTCTGCACCGTAGTTCTTCTGAATAATCTCGATAATCTGAGGCGGTTGCGTGGCATAGACCATCGGAGCCAACGCATCATTCTTTTGGGTCACCACCCAGCCCGTCACCGTCTGCAAGTACGTGGGTTCGTGAAGGATTTTTTCCACATCCAGTGCCAGTGAGGAGGCGCGCTGCTGATAAAAGTTCACCTGCTGGTTGGTCATGGAAGAGCAGCTGCCTGACAGGACAATGCTTGCCCCCTCTTTGCTGATAGCAAACGCAGGCTTATCAGCGGATTTATGCATCGTATCCAGTGCCGCAATGGCATAACCAATACCTGCTGCACCGGTGATAAGGACATAATCTGCGGTTTCACGCGCGACGGTTAACAGATCATTGTTATCCAGTACGTCACAGATAACATATTTGATCTTTTCCTCTGACAGTTTGGCTAGGGTATCAGGAATGTCTTCTACATGATTTTTGATGGTGTCGAGATCGATGACTTCGCAGCGGCCGGTAGATTGCGCCTCCATCAATTTTTTTAGTGAAGACTCTCTCATCGGTGTGACTGGATGATGTTCCATCCCGCTTTGATTCAATAACTGCCCTTTCACAAACAGATGGCCTTGCAAAATGGTCCGTCCATTATCAGGTACTGCCGGGCAAATCAAAGTGATTGGCGCATCCAGATTCTTCATCAGGGCATCGGTAACCGGACCAATATTCCCCTCTTTTGTCGAGTCAAAGGTTGAGCAATATTTGAATAGCTGACGCTTACAGCCCTGTGACTTAAGCCAGTTTGATGCAGACAATGATTGTTCCACCGCCGTCTTGGTCAGAATCGAACGGCTTTTAAGGGCGATAACCACCGCATCGATGCCTTCCTGATCAAATGCCTCAGCAGGAACGCCATTGAACAGCACCACTTTCCAGCCCGCATTCACCATGAAACTTGCAATGTCGGTGGCACCCGTAAAGTCATCCGCGATGACGCCCAACTTAATCATATGTGTTCCTCTAAAGCGGTAACAAATTGAGCTCATATTGCTTTTATGTAAATACAAGTGCAATCGGGCTTGATGTTAATTTGTGCTTTAGATCACAAAATAAGGGGTTATGGTTAACAAATGGGTGTGAGTGGAATCTTTGAAGCGGCTGTTACAACGGGTAATAATCCTAAAGCTCGCAGGGCTTAGCCATAACTTACTGAAAAGACGGAGGAATGTTGTAATGTGTTTTTTTTGTATCAGAAATGTGATCTCAATCACCTTGCCTTCAGTGCATTTATTGGTATAAAAATGCAATCGAAAACTGACCAACCATCTGGAGTATTTATGCGTATTTTGGTTCTGCCTTGTGACGGTATCGGCCCTGAGATCACTTCTGCTGCGGTAACTGTGCTGGAGTCACTGGATAAAGCGTATGGCCTGAACTTTGAGTTCGACTACGAAGACGTAGGTTTTAAAAGCCTGGAGTTACACGGCACTACGCTGCGCCAGGAATCACTCGACCGTGCCAAAACGTATGACGGCATTATTCTGGGTACCCAGTCCCACGCAGATTATCCAGCACCGGAAAAAGGCGGTCGTAACGTTTCTGCTGGCTTCCGCATTGGTCTGGATCTCTATGCTAACGTCCGTCCTGCGCGCACTCGTCCTTTCCTGACGTCTAATATGAAGGAAGGCAAATCCATGGATTTGGTGATCATGCGTGAAGCGACGGAAGGGTTCTATCCAGACCGCAACATGACTCGCGGCTGGGGTGAAGTGATGCCAAGCCCGGATATGGCGCTGTCTACCCGTAAAATTACTCGTCATTGCTCTGAGCGTATTGCTCGCAAAGCCTTCGAGCTGGCGATGCAGCGTCGTAAAAAAGTGACCGCAATTCATAAAGCTAACAGCTTCCATATGACGGATGGCCTGTTCCTTGAAGCCGTGCGTCACGTGGCAAAAGAGTTCCCTGAAGTTGAGCTGGACGATCTGTTAGTTGATGCGTCAACCGCTCACCTGGTGCGTAACCCAGAGCGTTTCGACGTACTGGTTGCCACTAACTTCTATGGTGACATCATCAGCGACCTGGCGAGTGAATTGTCAGGCAGCCTTGGCCTGGCCGGTTCAATTATGGCCAGTGATACGCATTGCTGCGCGCAGGCTCAGCATGGATCAGCTCCGGATATTCAGAATCAGGACAAGGCGAACCCGGTGTCGATGATTCTGTCGGTTGCCATGATGCTGCAATGGTACGCAGAGAAGCACAACCAGCCAAAATTCCTGAAAGCGGCGGAAGAGATCAGCCGTGCCGTTGATGAAGTGCTGGAAAATCCAGAAACCCGTACGCCGGACCTGGGTGGCAAATGTGGTACTAAAGCCTTTGCTGACAAAGTGGCTGCTTCTATTCGCGCCTGATTAAACGTCATGAGGTTGCCGCACTTTAGCGGCAGCCTGCTTTCATGGAGCCGAAGATGAATCAACGTATTGTTTTAATCCACGCGACTCCACTGGCGGTTGAGCCGATAAACCAGGCTTTTGCCGATCAGTGGCCAGAGGCTGAAATCAGTAACTTGCTGGATGACGCGTTAAGTGTGGATCGTCGTAAGGTGACGATGTTGACCGATCGTCTGTTTCAACGGATCGATTCACTGGTGAACTATGCTGCCAACATTGATGCTGGTGCAGTGTTGTTTACCTGCTCTGCATTTGGTGAAGCGATTGACGCCAGCGCAGCGAAAAATACCATGCCGGTGCTTAAGCCAAACGAAGCCATGTTTGAAGCGGCTTTAGCTAAGGGTAAGCATATCGTCATGCTGGCAACGTTTGCTCCCGCCGTCGCCGGGATGGAAGCGGAATTTCATGAACTGGTACGTAAAGGTTATCGTGACGCCACGTTAACCAGCGTTCTGGTTGAAGGGGCGCGTGATGCTCTCGAGCAAGGTGATGCCGAGCGCCACAACCAGCTCATTGTTCAGGCTGCTCGTGAACATACTGAGGCTGATGCCATCCTTCTTGCGCACTTCTCGATGGCCATTGCCTGGGAGCAGGCTCAGTCAGCAGTGAACTGTCCGGTATTGAGCAGTCCACATGCAGCCGTTTCAAAACTGAAAATATTAATGGCTCATTAATTAAGTCAGTCGATTTCTTTTAAAAAAAGGCATCAACGTGGAAAGCCGAGATATATTGGCGGATGTGAAATATAGCCATATTTCACACTCGCCTGAGATCGTATTGCCTGAAAATAGCTGTGACTGTCATCATCATATTTTTGACAGGCGTTATCCCTATGCTGCGGATGATACGCGTAATTTACCAAACGCGACCGTCAACGATTACAACCAGTTTAAAAAATGGTTGGGACACTCTCGTCATATTCTGGTGCAGCCCTCTTCTTATGGAACGGATAATCGTTGTCTGATAGATGCATTACGCGCTTTTGGCACCCATGCACGTGGTGAAGCCGTGGTGGACGACACTGTCAGTGATGCTGAACTGGATGCGCTGCAGCAAGCTGGCGTAACGGGGGTTCGATTCAATCTTGGTGCGGGCAATGCAACGACACCTGAAATGCTGCTTCCCGTAGCGCAACGCGTGGCGGAACGTGGCTGGCATGTGCAGGTCCACGCCACTGCGGATCAATTGTGGCAGTTGCGATCAACGCTACGTCAGATACCGGTAAATCTGGTCATCGACCACTACTTTCGTTTACCGCAGCCTGAGCCGATGGCCCATCCAGTTTGGAAGCTGGCTTGGGAGCTGATTGAAAAGGGCCAATGCTGGGTAAAGCTCTCCGCGCTTTATCATCAGTCACAATGTGATGATGTGTCTGATATGGCAGCTCTGGTTACCCGTTTTCTTCACGATGCAACTGAACGTGTTTTATGGGGAAGTGACTGGCCACATCCCAATTTAATAAGTGCCAATAAAAATATGCCAGATGATGCATTGATACTATCGAAAATATACCACTGGGCGCATAACGATCAGGTTAGACACAAATTATTTGTGGAAAACCCGGCTGAACTTTACCGATTTAATTAATCGTATGCCAGACAAGGCCGAATATTATGATTACTCTGAACTCCACTGCTAAAAAGAACAGACCTACGCATTATCGTTATATGATTTTGCTGATGGTATTTCTCAGTATTGCTTTAAATCATGGTGATAGAGCGACCTTCTCAATTGCCGGTACGGATATGGTGAAATCTGCCGGGCTGGATATTGTGGCGCTCGGTTATCTGATCTCAACCTTCACCTGGGCCTATGTTCTGGGGCAATATCCGGGGGGTTGGTTACTGGATCGTTACGGCTCAAAAAAAGTGTTGGTAACCGGGGTTTTCACCTGGTCACTGTTTGTCTTTCTGGTGGGTTTCAGCACCTCTTTTGACAATATTTGGGTGACACGCGTATTGATGTTTGGCTTCATCTTTATGATGGGGTTGATTGAAGCACCAACGCTACCCGCTAACTCTCGATTCCTTGCGGCATGGTTCCCGGCGAAAGAGCGTGGTAAAGCTTCCGGATTCACTACTGCAGCACAGTATTTTGCATTAGTGGTCTTCTTACCGTTGATGGGCTGGTTCTCCTATTCGTTTGGTTGGGAGTCGGTGTTCTGGTTTATGGGCGCAGTCGGTATTCTGGTCTCGCTGTTGATGACGCGGGTACTCACCGATACGCCTAAAGTTCACCCGTTGGTCAACGATGCTGAGCTTGAATATATCCAGTCCGGCGGCGGTCTGACCAACATGAAAGCCAGTAAAAAAGGCGATAACGTCGGCAAAGGATATACCCGTAAATTACTGACCAGCCGATTGGCGCTGGGTGTGTATATGGGGCAGTTCTTCTTTACGGTGCTTTCCTACTTTTTCCTGACGTGGTTCCCGGTTTATCTGGTGCACGACCGTGGTATGACCATTCTCAAGGCGGGATTTATCGCGTCACTGCCGGCGTTATGTGGATGTGCCGGCGCGTTGCTGGGCGGCGTGTTATCCGATTACATGCTGGCGCGTGGTTTCAGTCTGTCAGCCGCACGTAAAACACCGATCGTTATCGGCATGCTGTTAGCCGTGAGTATGGTTATTTGCAATTACGTCGATTCCGCATGGGTTGTGGTGGCTATTATGTCGCTGGCCTTCTTTGGCAAGGGATTTGGTGCGATGGGATGGTGCGTAGTCTCAGACTTCTCACCGAAAGAGGCGGTCGGCCTGAGCGGCGGATTGTTCAATATGATTGGCAATATTTCGGGAATCTTTACGCCAATTATTATTGCCTACATCATAAAAGATACCGGTTCATTCAATGGTGCTTTGATTTTTGTCGGCGTCTGCGCTTTCCTCAATCTGTGCTGTTATCTGTTTGTGGCTGGAAAAATTCAACGTCTAAATTTTGAAACGCCGAAACAGGATCACGATGATGACTTTTCTGGAGAGCCGCATGTCAGCCACCGATAACGCAACCCCACTACGTTTTGCTATCAATTTAGGTAACGCCGTATTGGCCAAAACGCTGCCCGATGGGCAGCCGGGCGGGATTACTGTGGAGATCGCCCAAAAAATTGCGGCTGAACAGGGAAGAGTCGCGCAATTTATTACGTATCCCACAGCAGGCAAGGTGGTCGATGATGCCACTCACGATCGCTGGGACGTCGCCTTTTTGGCGATAGACCCGAAGCGTGAAGAGGTGCTGCGATTTACACAGTCTTATATCACTATCGAAGGTACCGTGATGGTGAGAGAGAGCAGCAACTGGCAAAGCGTGACCGAGATGGATAAACCTGATGTGGTCATCAATGTCGGTAAAGGAGCAGCCTACGATCTGTTTCTGAGCCGCGAATTAAAACATGCTGCGCTCAATCGACTCGCTTCATCACAGGCCGCGATCGATGCGTTTCTCGATGGCGAAGGCGATATGGCAGCAGGAATCCGTCAACCTTTAGAAAGTGCAGTCAGTAACAATCGCGGTTTTCGCGTTCTGCCCGATAATTTCGGGCAGATTTTCCAGGCGATTTGTTTGCCGCATGCGCAGGACCAGCTTTATGGTGAAATTAGTCATTACCTGAATAAATGGCAGGAAAATGGCGCTATCAGCGAGATTATTAATCGGAATCTTGCCGAGTCTTAAACTTAATGCAGCGTTCTCATTTGGAGAACGCTGCATTGGTTAATGTTCAATTTTCATTCATTAATGGGCATGAGACGTTATCCAGCGACGAACATAACAAGATTGCTGTGACGGAAGGTTTTTATGACATCGCCCTTAACGCTGGAACGCTCGCCGCTGGTTATTCATAACCGCTTGTATCATTTTATTGACCTCACCCAGATCGTCCCGCTGGAGCAACTGCAGACATTGCCTTACAGCATTCGCATTCTGCTGGAGAATGTTGCGCGATGCTCACCGCAAACGCTGCCTGAATTTCTCAACTATCTGTCTGCAAAGTCCTCCCCTGGTGAGGTTGAGTTTTATCCCGACCGCCTCATGTTCCATGACACCACCTGTTTACCGGCTTTGGCTGACTTTGCTGCCATGCGCGATCTTACTGCTGAGTTAGATGGCGATCCGCGCGCTATCAATCCACACATTCCTGCTGTGCTAACCATCGATCATTCGGTCATTGTTGAAAGTTACGCTAATGCCGATGCGCTGGAAGATAACCTCAAGTTTGATTTTCGCCGTAACGCTGAGCGCTATCGCTTCATTCGCTGGGCAGAAAAAAGCCTGGATAACTTCCGCGTCATTCCACCCGGCACCGGCATTATTCATTTAATGAACCTTGAAACCATTGCTGAAGTGGTCACGGTGGATGAGCGTGAAGCCATACCGTTGCTGCACGCCGATTGCATGATTGCAACCGACAGCCATACGCCGATGATTAATGCACTTGGTGTGTTGGGGTGGGGCGTAGGTGGTCTGGAAGGTCAGGCCGCTTTGGTTGGCGAGCCAGTCACGTTACGCTTCCCGGACGTGGTGGGAATTTGTGTTTCCGGTGAACTGCCGCCGGATGTTAGCGACAGCGATCTGGCTCTGCACATCACGCGCCTGTTGCGTGAAAGCGGTGTGGTCGGCAAATTTGTTGAGTTCACCGGTCCTGCACTCCACAGCATGCCGCTCGAATCGCGCGCCACCATTGCCAATATGGCCCCGGAATACGGTGCCACCGTGGTGTTCTTCCCGTTTGATCAGCGCAGCGCAGAGTACGTCAACCTGACCGGGCGCAGTGAAGAGAAACAGGAAATTATTCGCAGTTATATGCAACATCAGCACCTTTGGCGTCATCCGGAGGATCGTCAGCCTGACTTCACACAACGCATTGAGCTGAATTTAAGTAGCATCGAACCCAGCGTGGCGGGGCCTTATAATCCTCATCAACAAATTCCGCTCAGTGATTCGCCGAAAAGTTTTATGGAGACATTGAAAGCCGGCGAGCGCGCTTTGCAATGGCAGCATGGTGATTACCCACAACCGATTCAACAAGGCGCCGTGGCTATCGCGGCCATAACCAGCTGCACCACAACCGCCAACCCCTGGCTGGTAATTCAGGCGGCATTGTTTGCCAGGAATGCGGCAAAGTACGGACTGCAACCCAAGCCTTGGGTTAAAACCTCCTTTTCACCCGGATCTCGGGCGGTTACCGATTATCTTGGAGAATCAGGCCTGCTTAGCGAGTTGGAAAAGGTGGGGTTCGATGTGGCAGGTTATGGCTGTATGACCTGCATTGGCAGTTCCGGCGCATTACAACCGGCCATGGAAAGTCTGGTGAGTGATGGCCTTCAGGCCGTGTGTGTGCTTTCCGGTAACCGTAACTTTCCCCGTCGCGTTAATCCCAGCCTCGGTCATGGTTATCTCACCTCGCCAGCATTGGTGATTGCCTGGGCTATTGCCGGAAATATGCAGCATGACATGTTGAACGACCCGCTTGGCTACGATGAGCATCTACAGCCGGTTTTCATGCGCGACTTAATGCCAGCGCGTGAAGAAGTCGAACGCTGGGTAACAAGAGTGATGAAGCGTGAACATTACATCCAGCGTCGCGATCTTATCTGGCAGGGAACCCCGCACTGGCAGCAAATTGAAGCTCCGGGTAGCGTGCATTATCCATGGGAATCGACCTCAACCTATCTGCGTCGGCCGGGCTATCTGGAACGTTTACCTCGAGACCCTGCCGAACCGCTGTCGCTCAATAACGCCCGACCTTTCCTCTGGTTTGGCGATGACGTTACCACCGACCATATTTCGCCTGCAGGTGCGATTTCCGCAGGCAGCCTTGCCGGTCAATGGTTGCTGGAACATCATGAAGATCCGCAGGACCTGAATCTCTACTCTACGCGACGCAGTAATCATGAGGTGATGGTACGCGGTGCTTTTACCAATAAAGCGCTATCCAACCGTTTGTTACCGGCAGATAAGCGCGGTGGCGGCGGTTATGCCTGGGATGCGTCTCATCAGCAAATTCTTCCGGCTTTTGAGGCAGCGCAAACATGGCATGCAACAAATACGCCGCTGGTCGTGCTGGCGGGCGAGCGCTATGGCGCGGGATCGAGCCGTGACTGGGCTGCTAAAGCGCAGGCACTGATGGGGGTTAAAGCCGTCATTGCTAATAGTTTCGAACGTATCCACCGCACGAATTTGATCGGAATGGGCATTCTTCCGCTGCATTTCATTGCCGATGAAGCGGACAGATTACCTGAGATGGATGGAACCGAGGTCCTGGATATTACAGGCCTGGAAATGATCGCGCCGGGTGCGACGCCGCTGATGCTCTTCATCCGCCGTGGAGGCAGGCAGATTGCTGCACTGAATCTTGAGGCAGTGATAGACTCCCAGCAAGAACTACGCTATCTGCGCTATGGCGGTATTTTGCCCTTTGTTATTCAGCAAACTCTTAAAGAGTAGGGAAGTTCATGCGCTACGATCTGGTCTCACTTTCGCTGTTTGTCGCTGTAGCTGAAGAGCAAAATCTTACGCGTGCCGCACGCCGTAAGCATCTTGCCGTCTCAGCCGTGAGTAAGCGCATAACAGAACTGGAACAGCAAATTGGCACGCCACTGATGCTACGCTTGCCGCGCGGCATCGAGTTGACGCCTGCGGGGCACTCGCTGCTGTTTCACGCGCGCCAGGTGTTCCGCAATCTCGACCAAATGGAAGAGGAGCTCAGTGATTACGTGGCTGGCGTACGCGGCCACATTCGCATTTTTACGATCTCTGCGGCGTTGATGCATTATTTGCCGCGTGCCATTAGTCAGTTCCTGGCTCATTACCCGCAGACAGATATCGATATTGAAGAACACACCGGCATTGGCGTCGTGCAGGGCTTGCTGCAGGGGGACGCGGATGTCGGTTTCTTTTCCAGTTGGACACCTGCTTCCGGGATTGAGGTCTGGCCATGGCAGCAAGACCAGTTGTCCGTTTTGGTGTGGCAGGGGCATCCGTTGGCGGAGCGCGCGACCTTGCAATTAGTGGATTGCATCGATGAGAAAATGATTGGGCCACATCGGGAAAGCGCAGTGAGCCACATTCTGGAGCGTGAAGCGAGAAAGCTGGGTACAACGCTGAATATAGGCTTACGGGTCAGCAGTTTCGTCTCTATGGCCGAACTGGTTGCGCAACAGTTGGGAATAGCCATCTTGCCAGTTAATGAAATCGCTCAGGTGGCTAATCATGATGCTGTGCGCTGTATTCCCCTCGTCGAGCCATGGGCGAAACGTGAGTTGTATGTTGGTGTGAAGGGATATGCCCTATCTTCACCCTCGGTGAAAGCGTTTATCGAAAATGTCACGCCATTGAAACGTGCAACGGGTGCCGAAGAGGGGGCGCTGCTTGAGGCCAGTCTCATCAATGCTGACCTCAAGCGCTGAGTTAATCGGAAAATACAATGCAGGTAGGGCTGGCAGTGAATACCTCTTTACCTGTGTCTTTAAGCATACCCGAGTCCTGATCAACGCTGAAAATGCGAATAGAATCTGAGTCCTCGTTAGCGCTGTAAAAATTGAGCCCATCTGCAGAGAGCGTTGTAAAACGCGGCGTCTTACCACCGCAAAACACCCATCCCACAGGCTTTAAGCAGCCATCATCAGGATTTATGCGCATAACCGCAATACTGTTATGACCACGATTGGCGGCATATAAGAAGCGCCCAGACGGATGCACTTCGATTTCACTGGCGTCGTTACGTGTTTCAAATCCTTCCGGTAGGCTGCTCAGCGTTTGCTTGAGCGCAATGTTTCCCGTCTCTTGTTCAAAATCGTAAACGGTAATCGTATTCCCGAGCTCACTCAGGCCATAAAGCCACTGCCCCTGTGGATGGAAATCGACATGACGCGGCCAGCTTCCAGATGGCAACAGCACTTCATCATTGAGTAGTGATTGTCCATCTCGCCAGTGATAAATACGCACCATATCAATGCCGTTTCCGGCCTGTCTGCCCTGGATGGGCAGAGCGTAGTAATCGCTATCTGGTGCAAAAATAATTTCATGCGGACGTGACAAGCTGGCCGCAGCGCCATCCTCATCAGCATGGCCTTCCACCATCGCCAGGTGGTGAGGAGGCAGTAGCGCGTCATCATCAGCGAACGCTAATGCTGCTACGTTGCCGCCTTCATGGTTAGCAATCAGCAGATGGCGGCCATCAGGTGAGAGAGCAGCATGCACCGGGTTATTGCGCCGCAGTGGATCAAGATCGGGATGTGGATTCTGTGGGCCCGTTGTTTGTTCAGATAACAAAGTCAGCATGCCAGAGATAGGATCACGCGCAAAAATAGCTACCTGATTGCCATCCCCATGCAGCACGTACAGCCGATTTCTTTTTTCATCCAGTGTGAGCCAGGACGGATTTTCCTGAACAGAGGTAACACGTTGTACGTGATGCCAGTTCCCTGACTCATCAATGCGAAATACTTCAATTCCTTTTCCACGTGCGCCACGCCACTCGGACGTACGGCAACCCACATAGGCAAACTTATTCATTTACAACCCCGTCACACCAATATGCATTTATTTAAACACAAGTGCATAAATTGACTTGTGATTGATATCACGCTTTTGTGGTTGCCAATCTTTGAAACTAACAAATAAGGGGTTTTTACGTTATGCGCCGGTGTTTTTAGGCTGCTTAAAACTGCACTGCAATTTTATGCTATTGCATTTGAGTGGGTTTAAATGCAGAAAATTGACGATCGTGGTCACAATTTCAACGGCTCGCGATTGCTAAAAAAAACCGCAGATAGCTTACTGTTAACAAGTCGTGAAAACTGTTACATAAATGCATCTGGGAGAAGGGTTATGACCCAACGTATTGCGTATGTTACATCCGGGATGGGAAGCCTCGGAACCGCTATTTGCCGTCGACTGGCGAAGGATGGTTTTAAAGTGATTGCAGGATGCGGCCCCAATTCTCAACGTAAAACCGCCTGGCTTGATGACAATAAAAAGATGGGATTTGATTTTATCGCATCAGAAGGAAACGTGGCTGATTGGGAATCAACGGTTAAAGCGTTTGCCAAAATAAAAGCTGAAATCGGTGAGATAGACGTGCTAGTTAATAATGCCGGTACGGCACGGAATGTATTATTTCGTGATATGCAGCCACAGGAGTGGCAGGCCGTTATTAACACCAATATGAACTCATTATTCAACGTCACTAAACAAGTTGTGGATGGCATGATGTCGCGTGGATGGGGACGTATTATCAATATTTCTTCAGTTAACGCGCAAATTGGTCAAACAGGTCAGGTTAACTACTCTACGGCAAAATCCGCCGTACGGGGTTTTACTCGCGCCCTGGCACGTGAAGTTTCGGCACGCGGAGTAACAGTTAACACGGTATCGCCGGGCTATCTGGCTACGTCAAAACTGAAAACAGTCACGCCGGTGCAGGTTATTGATAAGATTGTTCAGGAAATTCCAGTGCGTCGCCTCGGCTCTCCGCAGGAAATCGCCTCTATATGCTCATGGCTGGCATCTGACGAATCAGGATTTGCCACGGGTGCTGATTTTTCTGTTAACGGCGGCCTGCATATGGGCTAATAAATTAACAGAACGTCCTGCTCAAAATTTCCGTCAAATTAATTATCGCGCATATTAGCAATAATATGCGTTGGAGGCTCTTATGCTCTCGCTTCTGGGATATGGCATGATTGTGGTCTTTATGATCCTAATCATGACCAAAAAACTTTCTGCACTCGTCGCACTGATCATTATTCCAATAATATTTGCTCTGATTGCCGGATTCGGCGGAGAGATGGGCGAGATGATGATTGAGGGGCTTAAAAAAGTCGCTCCGACTGCCATCATGGTTATTTTTGCCATTCTCTACTTCAGCACCATGTTTGATACCGGTTTATTTGATCCGATTATTCGCTTCTTTTTACGGATTATTAATGGTGACCCGGTTAAAGCGGTTATGTGCAGCGCGATTCTGGCGGCGATGGTGTCACTTGATGGTGATGGATCAACGACCTATATGATCTGCGTAACGGCAATGCTGCCATTGTTTAAACGTATTCGTCTGGATCCACTGGCGCTGACTTGCGTAGTCTTCCTCTCCGGAAGTATTACTAACTTGCTGCCATGGGGCGGTCCACTGGCTCGCGTTGCGGCATCCTTGAAAGTTGAATCCAGCGATCTGTTTATTCCGCTGATTCCAACGATGGTTTGCGGTTTTGTCGGAGTATTGGTGCTGTCCTGGTATATCGGTATTCGTGAACGCCGTCGTTTAGGCAAGCTAAGTATCAATACCAATGGTTATGGATCAGTCACTGAAGACGATGCAGAAAGCTATCTGCCGGCAATCAATGAAGTCAATGAAGAGCTGCGTCGTCCAAAACTGTTCTGGCTTAACGCGGGTCTGACTTTGTTACTGATGGGATCGCTGGTGATGGAGTTGTTGCCGCTGTCGGTGCTGTTTATGGTGGCATTTGCTCTGGCGTTGCTGATCAACTATCCGCACATTGATGCCCAGCGTCAGCGTATTGCAGCGCATGCGCCTGCTGCGCTGAACCAGACATCTATCTTCCTGGCTGCGGGTATTTTCGCCGGTATTCTATCGGGTACTGGAATGGTCACCGCAATGTCGGCATCTCTGCTGGATGTGTTACCCGATTCATGGGGCCCTTATCTGGCACCGATTACGGCACTGATCAGCTTGCCTGGCACCTTCTTTATGTCGAATGATGCCTTCTATTATGGTGTACTGCCGGTTCTGGCAGAAGCAGCGAAAGTGTATGGCATTGACCCGGTCGAAATTGGTCGTGCATCATTGGTTGGGCAGCCAATCCACTTACTGAGTCCGTTAGTGGCATCAACCTATCTGTTGGTGGGATTAGCCGGAGTTGAATTCAGCGACCATCAGAAATACACCTTCAAATGGGCTTTCCTGCTCTGCATGATCTTCCTGGCATCAGGTTTGCTGTTGGGTCTTTATCCCCTCTACTCGCCTGGCGGTTAAAGGCGGTGATGAAAAAATGGCCCATTTGGGCCATTTTTTTATACTCCGATACTACGTTGTTTTTTGTTATCTAGCGCCACAGCGAGGTGTTGCTTCATCATGTATGATGCTTCGATCAGCTGCCCTGCCTCAATTAATGACAGCAAGTGCATATGATCTTTAACTTCAGCGTAGTAGCGGCTGCGGTCATCCATAATGCGGTAATCCATTAAACGGCGCATGCGGTTGACGTTGCGCAGTGATATCTCAAAAAACGGGTTGTTTGAAAAACTGATGACAGTCTCATGAAAGCGGTAACCCGCTAACTGGAGCTGAGTAGGCGATAAACGCTGAATTCCACTCTCTAGAAGCATCTCCAGCTCGCGCTTAATCTCATCAATTTTGCTCTGTGGGGCTTTAAAGGTGGATTCCAAAATTGCCATTGGTTCAATAACCATGCGGAAGCTGAAAATATGCTCAAGCGCGGCTTTGGTCTTGGCAACGGGCAGAAAACGCCAGCCATAACCCTGTTTACGTTCAACCCATCCCTCACTGATACCGCGCGCCAGAATGGTCGTGAGCTGAGTCTTCGAAAGGTTATAACGCTTGAGTAAATAAAGTTCGTTGACTTCAGATTCGATTTTGTCCTGCAGCCAGTCTTCCGCTAATTGATAGTATTCAGGAAGATCGTTATCCACTTCACTTTCATGTGAGTTCTGAGTCTGAGGCGCATAATCCTGCTTAACAAAGAAACCACGGTTGTGCTGCTGCTGTAGAATGCCTTTGTGTTCAAGGTAAACCAGGGCCTCACGCACGGGGGAACGTGAAACATCAAATGATTCTGCCAACTTAGGTACACTTAGGTGTGCACCCGGCGACAATCCGCCACTGTCGATCATCGTGATTATTTTTTGCGAAAGCCTTTCCGTAAGAGCGCTTATTTTCATGAAGAAAGCCCTAAAAAATGCAGGAAGAAGTACAAAATTTAACAATATTATTGCATTTGAATTGTGTGAAATGCAATTATAAAATGCAGTTTTAAGCTCGGTTAACCACATGTTTATATTAATGATTTTCGATCATTTTATTTTTTATCAATCCACGCGGCTTAAAGGCCACCCGCCAAAAGCTGCATGATTAATTGATTCCTCTCATTTTCACGCCTTCATCTGCAAAAGCTCCCTTCTACACCTGCAAATTCGTTAAATCGTAGTTAAACCACTTTTACAATTACATACATAAAAAAACTACTAATCTGCATTTGAGTAAACAAAAATGCAAACACTCCAGCCTCATCATTTATTTTTACTTCATCACTGAGATGTGAGATTCATTCAATGTCAGATCAAAAAAAAGGACTGAGCAGAAGACGTTTCCTCGGCGCAGGATCGCTTATTGCACTCAGTTCCCCCCTAGCTACAGCAGCAACGATCAGCGGTGGTACAGGTACACCATGGACAGCGGATGAGGCATCACCGCCGCCTAAAATAGACCCGCTACAGTGGGAGTTTTTTACGCCAAAAGAGAGGGTTATTGTTGATGCGTTGGTCGAAACGCTTATCCCAGCCGATGAACTGAGTCCAAGCGGTAAAGAGGCGGGATGTACGCTGTTTATTGACCGCCAAATGGCAGGGCGATTTGGTCAGGGTTCTCGTCTTTATATGAATGGACCTTATGGTGCATCACCTCTTGCTTCTCAAGGCAGGCAATCGCCTCTAACGCCCGCTGAGGAGTTTCGCCGCGGTCTGACAGCATTCAATAACTTTTGCATTAAAGAATATAAAAAAGCATTCAGCGAGCTGACTGAAGATGCACGTGAGGCTACTCTTCATTTGCTTGAGGCTGGAAAGATCGTTCTGCTGGGCGAAGTCAGCAGCAAAGATTTCTTCAAAACCTTGCTGGCACGCACCATGGAAGGCTTTTTTGCCGATCCCGTCTATGGCGGCAACCGCGACATGGTGGGATGGAAAATGATTGGTTATCCCGGCGCGAAATACGACTACCTCGATTGGATTGAACGGCATAACGAAACCTACCCACATCCTCCCGTTAGCATCTACGGTTACACGCCCGAGTCCTAAATGAATACTGAAATCAAAAAGCTACCTAAAAAAGATATTGCCATTGTAGGTCTTGGCTGGGCGGGTTCGATCATGGCAATTGAACTTGCCAAAACAGGACTGGATGTCATTGCGTTTGAACGTGGTCCCTGGCGTGATACCGCTGATGACTTCAACGTTGGCTACGTACAGGACGAACTGCGTTATGTAGTGCAGCAAGAGCTGATGATCACCGCTGCAGAAGATACTTATACCTTCCGCAATGCGTCTCACCAGACTGCGCTCCCCATACGCGAATATGGCTCCTTCTTACTGGGGACAGGTCTAGGTGGCTCGGGAGCGCACTGGAGCGGTTTGACCTGGCGCTACAACCCGACTGACTTTGAATTACGATCTCATTTAACCCGTCGTTATGGTGAAAAGGCGATTCCAGATGACCTTTTGATTAAGGATTGGGGTATTACCTATGACGAATTGGAACCTTACTACACCAAATTTGAGCGCATGGCTGGCATTGGTGGTAAAGGCGGCGTCATAAACGGACAGGTTCAGGAAGGTGGGAATCCTTTTGAAGGTAATCGCTCAGAAGATTTTCCTTTGCCGCCAATGAAGATGACCTTTGCGGCAAAGCTGTTTGCTGAGTCAGCCAGAAAAATAGGTATGAAGCCTTTCCCGACGCCAAGCGCGAATGCGTCGGGTGTTTACACCAATACCTATGGTGTAACGATGGCACCTTGCACTTACTGTGGATACTGCTCGCGTTGCGGATGTGCCAATTACTCCAAATCAACCCCACAGACCAACATCATCCCTGCGCTTATGCGTTACTCCAACTTTACGGCTCAGGTTCAATCTGAAGTTCTGCATGTTGTGATGGATGAAAGCGGAAAAGTTGCTACTGGCGTGGTTTATATTGATGCCAGTGGGCAACGCTACGAGCAGCCAGCTGATCTGGTGATCCTGACTGCGTTTACCATACCAAATGTACGCTTGCTGTTTGCCTCTGGGATTGGCGAACCTTACGATCCAAAAACCGGTAAAGGGCTGATTGGTAAAAATTACGCCTACCAAACCAACTCCAGTATTCAGCTATTTTTTGAAGATAAAAACTTCAATCCGTTTATTTCCGGTGGTGGTGTTGGTCAGGGTGTCGATGAATACAACGGTGACAACTTTGACCATAAGGGATTGGGCTTTTTTGGTGGCGCTTGCATCATGTCGAATGTCACCAGTGGATGGCCAATTACCAATCGTATGACGCCGCCAGGTACGCCCAAATGGGGCCGTGAATGGAAAAAAGCGACCAAACAACACTACCTGAGTACGACGGTGGTCAGGACGCAGGGAAGTTCTTACCCCACGCGGTCAAACTACCTCGATCTCGATCCTACTTATAAAGACCGTCATGGCCGTAGCATGATGCGCCTGACGTTCGACTTCCCAGAAAATGACTTGAAGATGTCTGCTTACGTTACCAATAAGGCGCTGGATGTCGCGAAAGCCATGGGTGCCAGCCAAACCGTTATGCACGTGCCACAAGGGCCTTACAATATTGTTCCTTTCCAAAGTACGCATAATACGGGCGGAGCGATTATGGGAGAGTCGCCCAAAGACAGCGTCGTGAATAAATACCTGCAATCCTGGGATGTGCCCAATTTGTTTGTCATTGGTGGATCAGCGTTTCCGCAAAACGCGGGATATAACCCAACCGCAACCGTTGGCGCACTGGCCTATTGGGCCGCAGATGCCATCGTCAAACAGTATCTCAAGCAACCCGGTCCATTGGTGCAGGCATAATGAAAACCGTTAAACCGATAATAACTGCCACTCTACTTGCTGTTTTGAGTGGGATGAACGTCAGCTATGCGGCCAATACCTTCTTCCCAGACATTGAAAAGGGGCGCTATCTCGCCACGGTTGGCGATTGTACGGCGTGTCATACGCCAGAAGGGGCTAAACCGATGTCAGGGGGAAAGGCGATTGAAACCCCATTTGGCAATCTCATTGCACCCAATCTAACGCCAGATCGTGAAACCGGCATTGGCGCCTGGACAGATGACCAGTTCCTGCGTGCGATGCAGGAAGGGATTGGGCATAACGGTGAATACCTTTACGGTGCATTTCCTTACACGGCCTACACCAAAGTTTCAAAGCCCGACCTGCTGGCAATCAGAGCGTATCTCAATACTTTAGAACCGGTGCACAACAAGGTTGAGTCAAATCAGCTGCCATTCCCGTTCAATATTCGGGAAAGCCTGATGGGCTGGAACTTGCTCTTCTTCAAGAAAGGAAAGTTCAAACCGGACCCAACTCAGAGTGCGGAATGGAATCGTGGAGCGTATCTAGCTGAAGGTCTGGCGCACTGCTCGACATGCCATAACAGCAAGAACTTCCTGGGTGGAGATACCAGTGATGGACATCTCCGAGGTTACACCCTTCAGGGATGGGTTGCGCCGACCATCACAGGCGATAAATATCAGGGCCTTGGCAACTGGAAGGCGGAAGATATCGTCGAATATCTCAGAACCGGCAGAAACCAGTTTGCAGCAGCGTCAGGTCCTATGGCCGAAGTGATAACTAATTCAACGCAGCATATGCAAAGCGATGATTTACGTGCGATAGCCATCTATTTGCTCAGCCAAAAAGCCGATATAAAACCGCCTAAGCCGGTGAGTCCAGATGATGAAGCGATGAAGCTTGGCCAGCAGGTATACGCCGTCAACTGCTCAGCGTGTCACATGGCAAATGGTGAAGGTGTAGCAAAAATGTTCCCTTCACTAAAGGGCAGCGGTTCTGTTCTGGCCGATGATCCTGCCACATTGACGCGCGTTATTTTACGCGGCGCGAAAGCTGTCTCAACCGATGCGGCACCTACAGGCCCAGCAATGCCTGCATTTGCCTGGCGTTTAAGTGACAAAGATGCGGCTGCAGTAATGACATTCGTCCGCAACAGTTGGGGAAATGCCGCTCCGCCAGTGTCATCCAGCGTGGTGACTAAAGCGCGTCAAGAGGCTCAGGCCAATCCGTAATAATTTGAGAGACTGAAAGGAACTCACCGTAATGAATCACAGCTGCCATAGCGGCAACCCAACTTCTGGTAATGGCGTCTGGCTGGCGTTATTGGTGGCTGTCACATTTTTTATGGAGAATCTCGACGCCACGGTTATTGCAACCGCGATACCCCAAATGGCCAAAGATTTTAGCGTTAGCCCGGTTGAACTGAATATCGGCATTAGCGCCTATCTTCTCGCCGTGGCCATCTTTATCCCCATCAGTGGTTGGCTGGCTGGTCGCATTGGTGCCCGATACGTTTTCGCTGGTGCGATTCTGCTATTTACGCTTGCTTCAATAATGTGTGGTCTGAGTAACGATTTAGCAATGTTCACTTTAAGCCGGGTGCTGCAAGGTGTGGGTGGCGCGCTAATGGTACCGGTTGGTCGAATGGTGGTACTCAGGATGACGGCCAAAAAAGACATGGTGAAAACCATCGCGTTTATATCATGGCCTGGATTGATTGCTCCTGTGCTGGGACCGCCGTTGGGTGGCCTAATCGTGACTTACAGCCATTGGTCATGGATATTCTGGCTGAATATCCCTTTAGGTCTTATCGCCCTCGTCGCGACATTTTTCCTCGTGCCGCAAACCAAAGATGTTATCAAGCGTCACTTTGACGTGAAGGGCTTTATTTTCACGGCAGCGGCGTGCGTGATGCTGATCGTTGGATTGGAGTTTCTTGGTCACAGCAAAGTTGAAAGCGGCTTTATGTTGATTGCTGGCGGCATCTTATTTGGTCTACTTACTTTCCGTCACAGCCTGAACCATAGACATCCGCTATTGCCTTTTAATGTCATGACGATTACCACATTCAGAAGCGCAGTAATAGGCGGTTCATTCTTCCGTGCATCCATTAATGCCATTCCGTTTTTGTTACCCTTGTTGTTTCAGATCAGTTTTGGCTGGAGCGCGGTAGAGGCAGGCTCAATGATGCTATGGGTCTTTGCGGGGAATCTTGCCATGAAGCCTGCGACTACCTGGCTAATGAAACGGTGGGGCTTTAGACGCTTACTGTTAGGGAATGGGGTTATAAGCCTATTCGCTATTTTGAGTTGCGCGATGCTGGATCCGGGCATGGGCTATTTCACTATTGCTTTAATATTATTTATCGGGGGACTTACGCGCTCCCTCCAGTTTAGTTGCTATAACAGTCTTGGCTTCGCGGATATACCTCAGGAAAAGATGAGTGATGCATCCGTAATTTTTAGTATTTTCTTCCAGTTCGCAATGAGCGCAGGCATAGCTATCTCAGCACTGGCGCTGCGAATGTCGATGCTGTGGAATCACCATCACTCACCACTGCAAGCGGATGTTAAGTTGGCTTTTATCGGGGTATCACTCCTGGTGATATTTTCCATGATTGATGTCTATCGGCTTGAGAGAAACGCAGGTGAGCAGGTGCTTAATTAATTGAGAACGGAGAGGGAGTTGAATGGCCATTGCAAAAAAACACGTATTCATTGCTCATTCGAGCAGAAGCGAAACAGCAATCACCGAAGTTTGACAAAACCTGAGGTTTGGTTGACAGATGTTATAATGATTGCAATTATTTACGCCAACGAGAAAAGGGCATCAGCGCTAACTGATACCCTTTCTTGAAGATTTCTATGTTCAATCTTGGATGATGCACTTGCAAATGCATTCACCGTTGCTGTGAACACCATCTTCATTTAGACACCCGTTAGACCTCTAAGATCTAACCAGTGTGCTTCGATGTATGGTGCCCGGACGCGGAATCGAACCACGGACACGGGGATTTTCAATCCCCTGCTCTACCGACTGAGCTATCCGGGCAACGGGGCGCATTAAACCTTAATGGCTCTCAGTCGTCAACGGCTTTCGTCAAAAAAGCGTAGCAATCGTGATTGATTGCTTGCTTTTCAGACAAGATGGATAAAAAGGCTACGCCAGTGCGCCGTTCTGACGACACAGCGCTATGCCGAGCACATCTTCCGCTAAGCGGCGCGCCGTTTCCACATCCTGTACATTGCGTTTCACCAGCAGCTTGCTCAGGCAACCTTCCAGAATTAGCTCCATCTGATCGGCCACCATGGTGGGATTATCCAGCGCTAAATCGACCAGAATTTCGTGGGTAAACTGCCATGAGCTGCGTTTTTGCTGTTCAGCTAACTGATGCACAGGATGGTCGGGCTGAGGATAGAAGCTGCACGCGGCGATAAACAGGCAGCCGGGAAAGCGGCTTTTGCTAACGTATTCACTTAATACCTGGTAGCGTGCCAGCAGCTTTTGTTCGGCGCTGAGATGTTCATTAAGCTGCACCTGGCGGCGCCAGCTATCGATTTGCTGGCCATGATAGCGCAGCGCATCGTACAGCAGGGCATCACGATCGGGCCAGAAGCGCGTTAACTGCTCTGCTTCCAGACCGCTTTCACCCGCCAGCTGTGTTAAAGACGTGGTGGCGGCCAGGCCGCTCTGTTCGAGCACATTCAGCGCATGCTCGAGTATTTGTTCACGTTGCAAGTGACTCTCCTCTGGAATGCGGGCCCGCTCGCGGACGAACGGGCAGTGTCCTGCAGACAGTGTCGTTTAACGCGACACATTGTGCAAATGCGCGCGGAAATCGGCGGCGTTGAGGAAACCGGTGACGCGCGAATCGGGAATCTCTTTACCTTGCGCATCAAAGAACAGAATGGTCGGCAAGCCTAACACCTGCAGATGCTGCAACAGCGCGTTATCCTGCGCGTTGTTGGCAGTGACGTTGGCTTGCAGCAGCTGCACCTGGCTCAACGCGCTGCGCACGCCATCATCGCTGAAGGTATATTTCTCGAACTCCTTGCAGGCGACGCACCAGTCGGCATACAAATCGACCATGGTGATACGGCCTTGCGCCTGCTGCAGCGCGTTATCGAGCTGAGCGCCGCTGGCAATGGTCTGGAACGGCAAATGCGCCACGGTTTGCGCGTTACTGCTGCTGCCAAATGCCCAATCCTGTAAGGGCCGAGCACTCACCAGCGCGGCGGCCAGCATGATGATTTGCAGCACGCGCCATTTGCCGGTCGCCCGCAGGCTGAGGCTGAATGCCCAGGCAAAAAACGCCACGCCGAGCAGGCTCCACAGACGCAAGCCCCAAACGTCGCCCATCACCCGCTCCAGCAAGAACACCGGCAGCGCCAGAATCACAAAACCAAAGCCCTCTTTGACCGTTTGCATCCACGGCCCGCTTTTCGGCAGCAGCTTATTACCAAACATCGTCACGGCAATCAGCGGCAGGCCCATGCCGAAGGCATACAGCCACAGCGTGCCGGCGCCGGCCCACAAATTACCGCTCTGCGCGATATACAGCAGAATGGCGCTGAGCGGTGCGGTGGTGCAGGGGGAACAAATCAGCCCAGCCAGCGCGCCCATCATGAAGACGCCCGGCAGCGATCCGCCTTGCTGACGATTGCTCCACAAGGTGAGGCGGGTTTGCAATCCGGAAGGCAACTGCAGCGAGAACAAGCCAAACATCGACAGCGCCAGCACCATGAACAGCGCCGATAGGCCAATCAGCACGTAAGGATGCTGTAGCGCCGCCTGGAAGCGTAGTCCTGCTGCCGCAACGACCATGCCGAGCACGGTGTAAGTCAGCGCCATGCCCTGTACGTAGACCATTGCCAGCGCGAACAGACGGCCCATCGAATAGCGGCGCGGGCCACCCAAAATGATGCTGGAGATCAGCGGATACATCGGCAGTACGCACGGCGTGAAGGCCACGCCGATACCAATCAGCAGTGCCCACAGCGGAGAAAACGGCAGCGGCGTACTTTGATGGGTTGGCTGCGCGCGGGCAGCGGGCGCATCCTGATTGGCGGCCACCGCGCTGAGCGGCACACTGCGGGTTTCGGGCGGATAGCAGAATCCGGCGGCGGCGCAGCCCTGATACGTCACGGTGACGGTCGCGCCGGCATCGGCCTGGCGTAGGGTGACCGGCAGCTGCAGATCCTGCGGATAGATTTCACTTTTCCCGTAAAACTCATCTTCATGCGGCTGGCCCGGCGGCAAGCTCAGCGGAGCAATCTGCGCTTTTTGCGGCGTGACGTGAATTTGCTGGCGATAGAGATAGTAGCCATCTTTCACTTTCCAGCTCAGCGTCAGCTGATTTCCCTGCTGGCTGAAATCGAAGCCAAATGCCTGATCAACCGGCACAAAGCGGCTGTTGTTATTGGGAGAGAAAAGTGAGGCTTGTGCCGAAAGGCAAAAGGTCAGTGCCAGGCAAAAGCCGGCAAGGCGTAAAAGTCGAGCAGCCATAACGAATGAATTAGCTCCGGTGGCGAATAGGCCGCGATGATAGCACGGCCGCCTCGCCACGAGGTTTTCAGGATGTAACGGCGCTACAAAATCAGGCTACCAAACAGGAAACCAAACGCCACCGAGAAGGCAATCGCCAACACGCCGGGGATAATAAAGGAGTGGTTGAACACAAACTTACCGATACGGGTTGAGCCGGTATCATCCATTTCCACCGCAGCCAGCAGCGTTGGATAGGTTGGCAGCACGAACAGCGCGGAAACGGCGGCAAAAGATGCCACCGCCGCCAGCGGCGATACACCGAGCAGCAGCGCGGCGGGCATTAGCGCTTTGGTGGTAGCGGCCTGCGAATAGAGCAGCGTGGCGGCGAAGAACAGCACCAGCGCTAGCATCCATGGATAACCTTGCAGCATGTCACCGGCCAGGTTTTGAATATCGGCCAGGTGCGCTTTGACGAAGGTATCACCCAGCCAGGCTACGCCCATCACGCAGATACAGGCGCTCATGCCTGATTTAAAGGTACTGGCGCTGAGAATCTCACCGGTATCAACTTTGCAGGTCAGGCAAATCAGCGTGGCAACGGTTAGCATAAACACCACGATGGCTTCGTTGCGCGGCAGCACCGGATTGCTGATGAGGCCCACGCTGTCGCTGATGGCGGTGGCGTAAAGCACCACGGCGGCGATACCGATCAGGAACAGCAGCACCGCGCGTTTCGCGCCCGGTTTGATGTCATACACCTGCTCGCCGCGCAGTTTCACTTCGCCTTTGGCTAAACGCGCCTGGTAAACCTCATCATCCTTTAACTCCTTGCCGAGGAAACTGGTGATGATGGCAGCACAGAAGATCGCCGCCATGGTGGAGGGCAGCGCCACGCCGAGCAGCGCCAGATAACTCACCCCGTGCGGCTCGAGAATCGAGGCGAAGAACACCACCGCTGCCGAGAGCGGCGAAGCGGTGATGGCGATCTGCGAGGCGACAACTGCTATCGACAGCGGGCGCGAAGGGCGCACGCCTTGCTCTTTCGCCACTTCGGCAATCACCGGCAAGGTAGAGAATGCGGTGTGACCGGTACCGGCCAGCAGCGTCATGACGTAAGTGACCAGCGGTGCGAGGAAGGTGACGTAGCGGGGATGGCGGCGCAGCAGGCGCTCTGCTAATCCCACCAGATAATCAAGACCGCCGGCGATCTGCATCGCGGCAATCGCGGCAATCACCGCCATGATAATTTCGATCACATCGAAAGGAATGGCACCGGGCTTTAAACCGCAAAACAGCGTCAGCGCCAGCACACCTAAACCGCCCGCGAAACCAATGCCGATGCCGCCAAGACGTGCACCGAGCCAGATCGCCAGCAGGACAATAACCAACTCCACTACTACCATTCGTTCCACTCCCTGAGCCGTGGAAAAATCCCGACTCTTAAAGTTGTAGCCGCCAAAATGAAAAAAGCACGCCGCATTGTATCGGGGCGTGCTTTTGGCAACTTGATCCGGAGCGGATTACTGTTCGTTTTCGTCGGTATAGCGTTTGGCTTTGTAGGTTGGATGCATCAGGTTTTGGATGGAGAAGATATCGTCCAGCTCGGCTTCCGTCAGCAAACCGCGCTCCAGCACCACTTCACGCACGCTCTTGCCGGTTTCAGCACAAATCTTACCGACGATATCGCCGTTGTGATGGCCAATATACGGGTTGAGGTAAGTGACGATACCAATCGAGTTAAACACGTAGGCTTCACACACCGCTTTGTTGGCGGTAATGCCGTTGACGCATTTTTCCAGCAGGTTAAAGCAGGCGTTAGTCAGAATGCTGATTGACTCAAACAGCGCCTGGCCAATCACCGGCTCCATCACGTTAAGCTGTAGCTGGCCCGCTTCAGACGCCATGGTGACGGTGATGTCGTTGCCGATCACTTTGAAGCACACCTGATTCACCACTTCCGGCACCACCGGGTTCACTTTGGCCGGCATGATAGATGAACCGGCCTGCAGTTCTGGCAGGTTGATTTCATTCAGGCCAGCGCGTGGACCGGAGGAGAGCAGGCGCAAATCGTTACAGATTTTCGACAGTTTCACCGCCAGACGTTTCAGCGCGGAGTGCACCATCACGTAGGCACCGCAGTCGGAGGTGGCTTCAATCAGATCTTCTGCTGGCACCACCGGCAGATTACTCACTTCTGCCAGACGCTGTACCGCCAGCTGTTGATAGCCATCTGGTGTGTTAAGACGCGTACCGATGGCCGTGGCGCCGAGGTTCACTTCCAGCAGCAGTTCGGCGGTGCGCAGAATACTGCGGGTCTCTTCATTCAGCAGCACGTTAAACGCGTGGAACTCCTGGCCAAGCGTCATTGGCACCGCATCCTGCAACTGGGTACGGCCCATTTTCAGGATGTTTTCGAACTCGACGGCTTTGCGCTGGAAGCCTTCGCTGAGCTGGCTGATGCCGTCGAGCAGTTTCAGGATTGAGGCATAAACCGCGATGCGGAAACCGGTTGGATAAGCATCGTTGGTCGACTGACACTTATTCACGTGATCGTTGGGGTTGAGGTACTGATATTCCCCTTTCTGGTGGCCCATCAGCTCCAGGCCGATGTTCGCCAGCACTTCATTGGTGTTCATGTTGACCGAGGTGCCCGCGCCGCCCTGATAGACGTCCACCGGGAACTGATCCATGCATTTGCCGTTATTGAGCACCTCATCACAGGCCTGAATAATGGTGTTTGCGATGTTGCGGGGAATGGTTTGCAGCTCTTTGTTGGCGAGCGCGGCTGCTTTCTTCACCATCACCATACCGCGGACAAACTCAGGTATGTCACTGATTTTGTTATTACTAATATAGAAGTTTTCAATCGCACGCAGAGTATGAACACCGTAATAAGCATCTGCTGGAACTTCGCGCATGCCTAAAAGGTCTTCTTCGATACGAATGTTGTTCGCCATGATTACCTTCTTATTATTGCTGCCTTGTTACTACCGGGCGTCCGAAGGGACGGGCGGCAATTAACGTGCAGGTGAAGCGATTATATTGTCGTGGAATGTCAGCGCCGACATATTATCCATCTTCACGCTGACGGGCACGATCATATTCTGATGTTACAGAATTGTTTGTGCACAGATCACTTTACGGGCATTTGCAGGCCCAGCGGTAATAACGATATGTGATGTACTTCGCAATTTTAAGTCAGTGGGAAAAAAATGGCAGGATCGGTTGAAATTGGCGCCGCAAATGCCCATCTCTATCAATACGGTCATGCAGACCCTCCCTTTCTGCTGTCTGGCAATTTGCGAGGCAGCTCCAACTCACAGGAGAATTCGGTGCGCTGGTTACCGTTAGTGATTTTTTTTGTATTGGCCTGGATTGAAATCTCAATCTTCATCCAGGTTGCGCATGCGCTGGGCGTGCTGCTCACCATGCTGTTGGTGATCTTCACCTCATGTATTGGTGTGTCGCTGGTGAAAAATCAGGGCATGAAGAACTTCCGGTTGATGCAGGAGAAGCTGGCGCGCAATGAGAGCCCGGCGGCAGAGATGACCAAGAGCGTTTCGCTGATCATCTCCGGTTTCCTGCTGCTGTTGCCGGGTTTCTTTACCGACTTCCTCGGCCTGCTGCTGCTATTGCCGCCGGTGCAGAAGCATTTGACGCTAAAGCTGATGCCGCATCTGCGCGTGTGGCGCGGACCGGGCGCGGGCCCCGACGCGGGCTTCACCATGGACGGTGAGTATGAGCGCAAGGATCAGGACAAGATTGGGCACGATAAAGACCAATAAACATGACAAGGCGGCGCAAGCCGCCTTTTTGCTGCATTTTTCGCCATCTGTTGCAGAAACGAAAATATTTATATTTTTTACCCTTGAAAGCCCACTTATTGCCCCTATCTCTTCCAGCACGAGGCCGGAAGCCATGCAGTCCGGTTCTAACCCAAAAAATGAATGATTGGACTTCTCAAAGGAGAGCTATCAAATGAAAATTCGTCCATTGCACGATCGCGTCATCGTCAAGCGTAAAGAAGTTGAAGCTAAATCAGCGGGCGGCATCGTGCTGACCGGTTCAGCTGCCGGTAAATCTACCCGCGGTGAAGTCCTGGCTGTTGGCAAAGGCCGCATCCTGGAAAGCGGTGAAGTTAAGCCACTGGACGTAAAAGTGGGTGATCTGGTGATTTTCAGCGAAGGCTACGGTGCTAAGACCGAGAAAATCGACAACGAAGAAGTTCTGATCATCTCCGAAAGCGACATCCTTGCAGTTGTCGAAGCGTAATTTACGCGTAATTCACTGAACGAAACGAATTTAAGGGATATTTGAAATGGCAGCTAAAGACGTAAAATTCGGTAATGACGCACGCGTGAAAATGCTGCGTGGCGTAAACGTACTGGCAGATGCAGTAAAAGTTACCCTGGGCCCGAAAGGCCGTAACGTGGTTCTGGATAAATCTTTTGGTGCACCGACCATCACTAAAGATGGTGTTTCTGTTGCGCGTGAAATCGAGCTGGAAGATAAGTTCGAAAACATGGGCGCACAGATGGTGAAAGAAGTGGCCTCTAAAGCGAACGACGCAGCAGGCGACGGCACCACCACTGCAACCGTACTGGCTCAGGCAATCATCACTGAAGGCCTGAAAGCCGTTGCAGCGGGCATGAACCCGATGGATCTGAAGCGCGGTATCGATAAAGCCGTTATCGCTGCTGTTGAAGAGTTGAAAACCCTGTCTGTGCCTTGCCAGGATTCACGCGCAATTGCCCAGGTGGGTACCATCTCTGCTAACTCTGACGAAACCGTCGGCACCCTGATTGCTGATGCAATGGACAAAGTGGGCAAAGAAGGCGTTATCACCGTTGAAGAAGGCACCGGCTTGCAAGACGAGCTGGACGTGGTTGAAGGTATGCAGTTCGACCGTGGCTACCTGTCGCCGTACTTCATCAACAAGCCAGAAACTGGCGCAGTTGAGCTGGAAACCCCGTTCATCCTGCTGGCTGACAAGAAGATCTCTAACATCCGCGAAATGCTGCCTGTGCTGGAAGCCGTTGCTAAAGCCGGTAAGCCGCTGCTGATCGTTGCAGAAGACGTGGAAGGTGAAGCGCTGGCAACGCTGGTGGTTAACACCATGCGCGGTATCGTGAAAGTGGCTGCGGTTAAAGCGCCGGGCTTCGGCGACCGTCGTAAAGCGATGCTGCAGGATATTGCTATCCTGACCGGCGGTACCGTTATCTCTGAAGAGATCGGTATGGAGCTGGAGAAAGCGACGCTGGAAGATCTGGGTCAGGCAAAACGCGTTGTGATCAACAAAGACACCACCACCATCATCGATGGCGTGGGCGATCAAGGTGCTATCTCTGGCCGCGTAACGCAGATTCGTCAGCAGATCGAAGAAGCGACCTCTGATTACGACAAAGAGAAACTGCAGGAGCGCGTAGCGAAACTGGCAGGCGGCGTTGCCGTACTGAAAGTGGGCGCAGCAACTGAAGTTGAAATGAAAGAGAAGAAAGCACGCGTTGAAGATGCCCTGCACGCGACCCGTGCTGCGGTTGAAGAAGGTGTGGTTGCGGGTGGTGGTGTGGCGCTGGTTCGCGTTGCAGCGAAAATCGCCGCATCTGGCCTGAAAGGCGATAACGAAGACCAGAACGTGGGTATCAAAGTTGCGCTGCGCGCAATGGAAGCGCCACTGCGTCAGATCGTGTCTAACGCCGGCGAAGAGCCATCTGTCGTGGCCAACAACGTGAAAGCGGGTGACGGTAACTACGGTTACAACGCGCAGACCGAAGAGTACGGCAACATGATCGACTTCGGTATCCTGGATCCAACCAAAGTGACGCGTTCTGCACTGCAATACGCTTCATCTGTGGCTGGCCTGATGATCACCACCGAAGCAATGGTCACTGACCTGCCAAAAAGCGACGCACCTGATTTAGGCGGCGCTGGCGGTATGGGTGGCATGGGCGGAATGGGCGGCATGATGTAATTGCCCCTGACTGCTTAAGTCATCTGGAAAACCCTCGATCGGAAACGGTCGGGGGTTTTTCTTTTGCGGGGGAACAAGGTATAAGTAAGGGCGCAATACTTCGGCTTTACGGGTTTAGGGCAATGAATGTTCAGAAAAAAAGTGCGCTTTTCTGCTACGCTGCCGCCCGACACTGATGATAATAAATGGGGATTACAATGCGGATTAACCTCTTGCTCGGACTGGCAGTGGGA
Source organism: Pantoea sp. GM01 (assembly GCF_000282675.1). Taxonomy (NCBI): domain Bacteria; kingdom Pseudomonadati; phylum Pseudomonadota; class Gammaproteobacteria; order Enterobacterales; family Erwiniaceae; genus Pantoea; species Pantoea sp. GM01. The sequence continues at coordinate 62,749 of NZ_AKIU01000025.1, forward strand.
ACTTTACTGCTGGCGGGCTGTAGCAGCTCCAATCAACTGAGTGCTGGCGGCGAACGTGTGACCTTCGTCGACCAACAACCAGCCAGTCAATGTCAGCTGCTGGGAACGCTTACCGGCTCACAGAGCAACTGGCTAACCGGTTCAGGCGGTGAAGGCAGTTCATTGCGTGGCGCGGCCAACGACCTGCGCAACCGCGCGGCAGAGATGGGCGGCAACGTGATTTATGGCGCCACCAGCCCGACGCAGAATCTGCTGTCTGCTTTCGCCCCGCTCGACAGCAAAATGTCTGGCCAGGTGTATAAGTGCCCGTAAGCTGTCGTCGTAAAAAAAGCCGCTGATGCGGCTTTTTTTATTCCTGGCGCAACTGTAAATCCAGCGGCGTCTTGCTTGGCTCTCCACCAATCTCACGTGCCAGTTTAGGCACCATGTAGCCTGAAACCATTGCCAGCAGCTGACGCATCAGTCCGCGCGCTTCTTCATCCGCAACATAGAAGTGCGCCGCGCCTTGCACCTTATCCAGCACGTGCAGGTAGTAGGGCAGAATGCCGGCATCAAACAGCGCATTGCTCAAGTTTGCCAGCGCCTGCGCATCGTCATTCACACCACGCAGCAGCACGCTCTGGTTGAGTAATGTTACGCCCGCGCGCTTTAGCATCTGCATGCCGTAACGCAGTTCGTCGTCAATCTCTTGCGCATGGTTAATGTGGCTTACCATCAACACCTGCAGACGTGTGTCTGCCAGAATCTGGCACAAACCTTCGGTGATACGTGCCGGAATCACCACCGGTAAGCGGCTGTGAATGCGCAGGCGTTTGAGGTGGGGGATTTTTTCCAGCGCGGCAACCAGCCAGGCCAGCTCATGATCTTTTGCCATCAGCGGGTCGCCGCCGGAGAAAATTATCTCATCCAGTTCAGGATGGGTGGCGATGTAATCAATCGCGGCTTGCCAGTTACGCTTGTTGCCCTGGTTATCCTGGTAGGGGAAATGCCGGCGGAAACAGTAGCGGCAATTGACGGCGCAACCGCCTTTTACCAGCAGCAGCGCACGATTTCTATACTTATGCAGTAAACCAGGTACCACGCTGCTTTGTTCATCGAGCGGATCGGTGCTATAACCTGGCGCATCAATAAATTCCTGACGGCTGGTGATGACTTGCAGCAGCAGCGGGTCCATTGCATCGCCTTTTTTCATGCGTGCGATGAAGGCGCGCGGTACGCGCAGGGCGAAAAGCTTGCGTGCATCAGCGCCTGCAGCCAGATCTGTATGTTGATCCAGAGCTAAAAGTTGCTGTAATTCAGCAGGTTCGGTCACAACATCAGCGAGTTGCTGCAACCAATCTTCTCTGACGGGGGGATTTAGGGTTACAATGTGTGCCATTTTTTTGGCTATTTACCAGTTCAATATTTACAGAGGGCCTTTATGGCGACTTATCTTAGCAACGATTTCCGTCCCGGTCTTAAAATCATGTTCGAAGGCGAACCTTATGCCATCGAAGCCAGTGAGTTTGTTAAGCCGGGTAAAGGCCAGGCATTTGCACGCGTAAAAATGCGTCGTCTGCTGACCGGTTCTCGCGTTGAGAAAACCTTCAAATCTACTGACTCTGCCGAAGGCGCAGACGTTCGTGATATGACGCTGCAATACTCTTACAACGACGGCGACTTCTACTACTTCATGCACCCGGAATCTTTCGAGCAGTATCAGATCGAATCTAAAGTGCTGGATGATGTGACCAAGTGGCTGCAGGACAATGCTGATTGTATCGTTACCCTGTGGAACGATAAAGCGATCGCCGTTCAGCCGCCGAACTTCATCGAAGCTGAAGTGGTCGAAACCGATCCAGGCCTGAAAGGTGACACCGCGGGTACTGGCGGTAAGCCAGCAACGCTGTCTACCGGCGCGGTCATCAAAGTGCCACTGTTTGTGCAGATTGGCGAAGTAGTAAAAGTAGATACCCGTTCTGGCGAATACGTTTCACGCGTAAAATAATCGTCAAATCAGGCGCATCGGTGATGCGCCTTTTTTTTCTAAGAGTTCAGAAAAATGAAAAAGATGGCAAAGTTTGCTGTTTTTGCGTTGCTGGTCTCCTCCGCTTTGAGCGCCTGCAACACTTTTCATGGCTTTGGTGAAGATGTCTCGCATTTAGGCGGCGCCATCTCACACGCAGCTGAGAAATAATTCGCTGCCACTTCTCTTTTTTACTCCGCCCATCCGCAGTTTTACAGATCGAGACTATGCTTTAAGAGCTGTACTTTTACTGCAACCAAAAAGGATATGGCTATGTTAAAGAAAAGTATTGTTGCGATTTTTTCCGTGCTGGTGCTCTCTTCCGTTCTGACCGCTTGCAACACCACGCGTGGTGTTGGCGAAGATGTTTCGGCGGGCGGCAAGGCAATTCAGCGCAGCGCACAGTAGATATTCCGGTGCGAAAGCTGCTTTCGCACCGGTTCTCATCTCTATTTCTGCTCAACCCAAATCAGCTCATCAACCGGGAATCCGGCACTTCTGGCCTGTTCAACCAAACGCTGTTTAATGCTTTCGTCCAATTGAGGCGTGCGCGACAGAATCCATAGGTAACTGCGATTGGGTCCACAGACCAGCGCATAGCGATAGTCTGGATCTAGCGCAATCACGTTGTAACCGCCGTAGAACGGACCAAAGAATGACACTTTAAGCGAGGCGCGCTGTTTATCGCCGGTGAAATAGGCTTTACCGACGCTCTCCTGCCAGCGTTGCTTAGGTTGATTGAAGCCGCGGTTTACCACTTTTAAGCCGCCATCTTCGCGCGGGCTATAATTGGCCGTGACCTGCTGTAAACCGCGTTCAAAGCGGTGATCAAGGCGGGCGATTTCATACCATTGACCGAGATAACGTTGGCTATCAAAGCCCTCTACCACTGTGACGCCCTTGGGCGGTGTGGTCGAGCAGGCCACAGAGAGAAAAGCGCTGAGGCTGGCGAGCAGGGTTTTCCATGGGGACATTGTGGGATTCCTTTACGATTTTAATGAGTTAAGTATAGCCGCCCGTGACCAAAATGTTGGCTGTGCCAGCCGCCTTTGCTGCGTCGTTGTTTGCCATCGTCAATGCGGGTAGACTTCCACCCCTTATCTGTATGAGGAGTCATCAACATGAGCGAAACGGCAAGCTGGCAGCCGAGCGCATCTATTGCCAATTTGTTGAAACGCGCCGCTATTATGGCGGAAATACGGCGTTTCTTTGCCGATCGCGGCGTGCTGGAGGTCGAAACTCCGGCGATGAGTCAGGCGACCATTACGGACATTCATCTGGTACCCTTCCAGACGCGTTTCGTTGGGCCGGGCGCTGCTGAAGGGCGCGATCTCTGGCTGATGACCAGTCCGGAATACCACATGAAGCGCCTACTGGCTGCGGGTAGCGGACCGATTTATCAAATGGGCCGTAGCTTCCGTAATGAAGAAGCGGGGCGTCACCACAACCCAGAGTTCACTATGCTGGAGTGGTATCGTCCGCATTACGACATGTACCGCCTGATGAACGAGGTGGACGATCTCATGCAGCAGGTGCTGGAGTGTGACAGCGCCGAATCCCTGTCGTATCAACAGGCGTTTATTCGTCATCTGGAGATCGATCCGCTGTCTGCTGATAAAGCGCAGCTGCGCGAAGTGGCGGAGAAGTTGGGCGAGGGTGAGTTAGCGAACCGTGAAGAAGACCGCGATACGCTGCTTCAGCTGCTGTTTATGCTGGGCGTTGAGCCAAAAATCGGGGTTGATAAGCCGTGCTTCGTCTATCACTTCCCGGCCACGCAGGCGGCGCTGGCTGAGATCAGTACTGAAGATCACCGCGTCGCTGAGCGCTTTGAGGTTTACTACAAAGGTATTGAGTTGGCGAACGGTTTCCGTGAGTTAACTGATAGCCGTGAACAGCGTCAGCGCTTTGAGCAGGACAATCGTCGTCGTGCCGCGCGGGGCCTGCCGCAACATCCTATCGATACCAACTTGCTGGATGCACTGGCGCACGGTATGCCGGCTTGTTCCGGCGTGGCGTTGGGGGTCGATCGTTTGATTATGCTGGCGCTGAAAGCCAGTTCATTAAGCGAAGTGATCGCCTTCCCGGTCGATCGCAGTTAACCCTATGGGCGCGTAAGCGCCCTTATGGTGTCGTGGTGGTGGGCGCGGTTACTTCCGGGAACTCCTGAATGGTTACCGGCAACGTCATTTTCTTTTCATTGCGCAATATCTGCACGTCAATCACCGAGCCTGGGCGAATTTCTGCCACCTGATCCATGGTTTCCTGCGCTGAGAGCGCGGTTTTGCCATTCACCTCAAGCAGCACGTCGTTAGCCTGAATCCCGGCGCTATCGGCGGGGCCACCTGGCGTAACATCGCTGACAATGATGCCCTGAACGCGATCGAGGTTATTCCCCTCGCCGTGCAGCGGCGGCAGTTCGCGACCGGTGATGCCAATGTATCCGCGAATCACCCGACCATCACGAATCAGCTTATCCATGATTTTGCTCGCCAACGCGGTAGGAATGGCGAAACCAATCCCTTCTGGCGTCTCGCCATCGCTGCTTTTATCAAACGTCAGCGTGTTAATGCCCATCAATTCGCCGAGCGAGTTAATCAACGCGCCGCCTGAATTGCCTTGATTGATGGAAGCATCGGTTTGCAGGAAGTTTTGTCGGCCAGATGAGCTCAGGCCAACGCGTCCGGTGGCACTGATAATGCCTTGCGTCACGGTTTGGCCGAGATTGTACGGATTGCCGATGGCCATCACCACGTCGCCGATGTGTGCGATACGTTTGGCGTTAATGGGTATCACCGGCAGGTTTGACGCACTGATTTTCAGCACCGCTAAATCGGTCATGGCATCAGAGCCCACTAACGTGGCTTCGAAGAAACGGCCATCCTGCAGCGCGACGATGATCTGATCGGCGTTGTTGATGACGTGTTTGTTGGTCAGGATATAACCTTTGCCGTTCATGATCACGCCAGAACCGAGCGTGGTGATACCGCGATTGTTGTTGCCGTGGGCGCTGCGGTTATAGACATTGACGACAGCGGGCACGGCACGTCGCACACCCTGATTGAAACTGACGGGTGCTTCATCATCGCTATTGTCATGCTCAAAGGTGATATTGCTGCCCATACGCAGCGCAGGGATCGCGACGAGCAGTAAGCCAGCCACGATCAGGCCCATCACCACAGAACGCAAAAGTTTAAGAAACATGGTGTTATTTCAAGCCAGGTGAGATCGCAGGGCAGAATAGCATGAGAAAGGCGGACAAACACCTGCTTGTCCGCCTGATGCGAGGATTATCGCAGAAGCAGGTAAATACTTTCGTCGCCGCGCACCACGTTCAGTGCCAGCACCGGCGGTTTGCCTTCCAGCACTTTGCGCATTTCGGCAATCGATGCCACGCGATTGCGGTTCACTCCGATGATCACATCGTCTTTCTGCAAACCAACTTGCTCCGCTGGCGTGCCTTTTTCGATGGCATCGACTTTCACGCCTTTATCACCGGTTTTAGTCGCGCCATCGCTCAGCGTTGCGCCTTGCAGTGCTGGAGACATCAGCTGCGCGCTGGCGGTAGTCTGCGCGCTTTGTTCCAGCGTGACGGTGACATTTACCGGTTTGCCTTCACGCAGCAGGCCGATCTTCACGTCCTGGCCCGGCGGCGTTGTACCCACTTTGACACGCAACTCGGCAAAGCTGGTAATCGGCTTATCATTGATGGAGGTAATAATATCGCCGGCTTTAATGCCCGCTTTCTCGGCGGCAGATTTCGGCAGCACTTCCGAAACAAAGGCACCGCGTTGCGCATCAACGTTAAACGCTTTGGCGATATCGGCGGTCATTTCCGTGCCTTTAATGCCCAGCTGACCGCGCTTCACTTCGCCGAACTGGATAAGTTGCTGCGCGAGATTCATCGCCATATTGGCTGGGATCGCGAAGCCAATACCGATGTTGCCGCCGCTGGAAGCCAGAATCGCGGTGTTAATACCAATCAGCTCGCCATTCAGGTTAACCAATGCACCGCCGGAGTTGCCGCGGTTAATCGCGGCATCGGTCTGGATAAAGTTCTCCAGCCCTTCCAGATTCAGGCCGCTACGACCCAGCGCAGAGATGATGCCGGAGGTGGCCGTCTGACCAAGGCCAAAGGGATTACCGATAGCCACCGCAAAATCACCCACTTTCAGCGAGTCTGAATCGGCGATTTTCACCTGGGTGAGGTTTTTTGCGCCCTCAATTTGAATCAAAGCGATATCGGTCTGTTCGTCGTGACCAATCAGCTTGGCATCGTATTCGTTGCCGTCGCTCAACTGCACATTGATTTTGTCTGCGCCGTTCACCACGTGATTGTTGGTAAGGACGTAACCTTTCGCGGCATCGATAATCACACCGGAACCCAGCCCTTCAAACGGCTGCGGTTGGGATTGTCCCGGCGCCTGACCAAAGAAGCGTTTCAGCGGCTCGGGGATATCTTGCGCCTGCTGGCCGGAATCGGTGCCCTCAACATGCACACTGACTACCGCAGGCAGAACTTTCTCCAGCATCGGTGCCAGGCTTGGCAATGCTTGTCCCTGAATCTGGGCGGGTAGCGTGGCTAGCGCGCTTGGCGCCGCGGCCAGACTCATGCCAATGCTCAAGGCTAATGCGCTCAACAGTCGTGCTTGTTTTTTCATTGCTACAACGCTCTCGCTGCGAAAAGAAAAGGGGATAAAAAAGTGTGACAGTCTTTTGGGGCAAGGGTTCGACAAACAAAAAGGGCACAGCCAAGCTGTGCCCCAAAAGGATTAATTACGCGGTGTGCGATCGCTACCCCGTAACAGGCCGGATGCGCCTTCAGAGTAATCGCGCGGCATTTGTACCGGCGCCTGATCGTTATCCGCTTCGGCTTCCGTTAACTGGTAGGCAAACGGATTTTTCTCGCCTGGCAGATTTGGCAGCAGGTCGTTTGACCCTTTCGCCATGTGCTGATACAGCTGGCGATAATCATGCGCCATGTTGTCCAGCAGCTCGGCACTGCGTGCAAAGTGGTTGGTGAGCTCCTCGCGGTAATCCGCCAGCTCAGCCTTCGATTTTTCCAGCTCATACTGCATGCTACGCTGCTCACGCAGCTTCTTGTTGCCAAAACGCATCACTACCGCGCCGACAATAATGCCAATCACTAAACCAATTAGCCCGTATTCCCAGGTCATAATGACTCCCGTGTAATTTCCGTTGTTTCGTAGGGCATTGCTTCTGCTGCAACATCAACTTCAATAGCAGCCACTATACCCAATAATCTATTGGAAGTGGAACTATCGGGCTGCATAGCATAGTGTAGAGCGGCCTAATTTTCGTCAACCGACCCGTGAATCGGACTTTTTCAGGGATTCTGAGAGAACCATGCAAACCTCATCTCCGCTTGCCCGCTATGAGCAGGCGCTGTCGCAGGGCGAATTCCGCCCGGATGACGTACAACGAGAAGCGATTACCCGCTTAGATGCCATCCAGCAAGGATTGATTGCCCGTCAGCAACACGTTGAACCGGAAGCAAAAGGTCTGTTTGGCCGCTTATCTAAGATGATCAATAAAGAGAAAAGCACCCGCGATGCGCCGGTGCGCGGCCTCTATATGTGGGGTGGCGTTGGGCGCGGTAAAACCTGGGTGATGGACCTGTTTTTTCAGTCAATTCCTGGCGATCGTAAGCTGCGTCTGCATTTCCACCGCTTTATGCTGCGTGTCCATCAGGAGCTGACGCAACTGCAGGGCCACAGCGATCCGCTATTAATTGTCGCCGATCGCTTTAAAGCGGAAACTGACATTCTCTGTTTTGATGAATTTTTTGTCTCGGACATCACCGATGCCATGCTGCTCGGCACACTAATGGAAGCGCTGTTTGCGCGCGGTATTTCGCTGGTCGCAACCTCAAATATTCCGCCGGATGAACTCTACCGCAACGGCTTGCAGCGTGCGCGTTTCCTGCCTGCCATCGAACAAATCAAGCGTCATTGCGAAGTGATGAACGTTGACGCCGGTATCGACTACCGCTTACGTACCTTAACGTCGGCACATTTGTGGAATTTCCCGCTGAGCGATGCCACGCATATCGAAATGGAGCGCATGTTCCGCGCGCTGTCAGGCAAAGCACGTGAAGATGCGCCGGTGCTGGAAATTAACCATCGGCAGATGCCGACGCTCGGCGTGCATGAAGGCGTGCTGGCGATTGATTTCCTGACGCTATGCGGCGAAGGGCGCAGCCAGCATGACTATATTGAGCTATCACGCCGTTTTCATAGCGTCTTGCTGTATGATGTGCCGGTGATGATTTATAAGACCGAAGATCAGGCGCGTCGCTTCCTTGCGCTGGTCGATGAATTCTACGAACGCCACGTGAAACTGGTGGTGGCGGCAGAAACGTCACTGTTTGAAATTTATCAGGGCACACGCTTGAAGTTTGAGTATCAACGCTGCTTGTCGCGTTTGCAGGAGATGCAAAGCGAAGAGTATTTGCGTCTGCCGCATCTGCCCTGATGACGTGGCAGAAATCGCAGGATTTAGATGCAAAAAGGTTCGATCTTTGAGTTCGACTTCTCTATAATCTTGCGACCCCACGTTACAGCATCGGTTTTCTTTCCCAAGAACTCGATGTGATCCGGTAACTCACTTGAAGGGGTGGCTTGCTGGGCAAAATGGTCGTGTGAGCCTCAATCGTTTACTTAGCGTTTGGGATTTCACCAACGTGTAACTTTTTATTTGGGTAAGCTTTTCAATGAAAACTTTTACAGCTAAACCAGAAACCGTACAGCGTGACTGGTATGTTGTTGACGCAACGGGCAAAACCTTGGGTCGCCTGGCGACTGAACTGGCGCGCCGTCTGCGTGGTAAGCACAAAGCGGAATACACTCCGCACGTTGATACCGGTGATTACATCATCGTTCTGAACGCAGAAAAAGTTGCTGTAACCGGCAACAAGCGTACTGACAAGATTTACTATCACCACACTGGCCACATCGGTGGTATCAAGCAAGCGACCTTTGCAGAGATGATCGAGCGCCGTCCTGAGCGTGTGATTGAAATCGCGGTTAAAGGCATGCTGCCGAAAGGCCCACTGGGTCGTGCTATGTACCGTAAACTGAAAGTTTACGCAGGCAACGAGCACAACCACGCGGCGCAGCAACCGCAAGTTCTTGACATTTAATCGGGATTATAGGCAATGGCTGAAACTCAAAACTACGGCACTGGTCGCCGCAAAAGCTCTGCCGCTCGCGTCTTCATCAAGCCGGGTAGCGGTAACATCGTAATTAACCAGCGCTCTTTGGAGCAGTATTTCGGTCGCGAGACTGCACGCATGGTCGTGCGTCAGCCGCTGGAACTGGTTGATATGGTTGGTAAATTTGACCTGTACATCACCGTTAAAGGTGGTGGTATTTCTGGTCAGGCTGGTGCGATCCGTCACGGTATCACACGCGCTCTGATGGAGTACGACGAGTCTCTGCGTTCTGAACTGCGTAAAGCGGGCTTCGTTACCCGTGATGCGCGTGAAGTTGAACGTAAGAAAGTCGGCCTGCGTAAAGCACGTCGTCGTCCGCAGTTCTCCAAGCGTTAATTGTTTGCTGCTTCGGCAGCGGCAGTTGGCTCAAAAAACCCGCTTCGGCGGGTTTTTTATTATCTGTATTTATGATTTTTTCCCACAAAAAACGCGAGCTTTACCCGCATTTTGCCCGCAAATCATCATGCCCGCCCCACAAGCTGCTTAAAATCTGGTAAACTCACTGTCACTTTGCGCCTGCGAGACGCAGCGTTGTGCTTGTCGTTCCTGTCCGGAAGACCGGGCGATGCTTTTAACGCTGACGGTAGGCGAATCTGATGAGCCGGTGAGTCGCCGCGTGGTTGGCTATTCGCAGTATCTTTTTGTGAACAAACTTGGAGGTTTTCATGGCTGTCGCTGCCAACAAACGTTCGGTAATGACGCTGTTTTCTGGTCCGACTGACATTTTCAGCCATCAGGTACGTATTGTACTGGCTGAGAAGGGCGTCAGCGTGGAGATCGAGCAGGTTGAAACGGATAACCTGCCGCAGGATCTGATTGACCTCAACCCGTATCGCACCGTACCTACGCTGGTCGACCGTGAACTGACGCTGTATGAATCACGCATCATCATGGAATACCTCGATGAGCGTTTCCCGCATCCTCCGCTGATGCCGGTTTACCCGGTGGCACGTGGTGAAAGCCGTCTGATGATGCACCGCATCGAGCAGGATTGGTATAGCCTGATGCGCACCATCGAAACCACCAACGGTGCAGAAGCCGATGCAGCGCGTAAGCAACTGCGTGAAGAGCTGCTGGCCATTGCGCCACTGTTCGCACGCACGCCATTCTTCATGAGTGAAGAGTTCAGTCTGGTGGATTGCTATCTGGCACCGCTGTTATGGCGTCTGCCGCAGATGGGTGTTGATCTGTCTGGCGCGGGTTCTAAAGAGCTGAAAGGCTACATGACACGTGTGTTTGAGCGTGACTCTTTCCTTGCGTCACTGACGGAAGCAGAACGTGAAATGCGCCTGCAAGCTCGGGGCTAACGTATGGAAATGTCGCAACTAACGGCGCGTCGTCCCTATCTGCTGCGAGCGTTCTATGACTGGTTGCTTGATAACCAGCTGACGCCGCACCTGGTGGTCGACATCAATCTGCCTGGTGTGCAGGTGCCGCTGGAGTATGCGCGTGATGGACAGATCGTTCTGAACATCGCGCCGCGTGCGGTTGGCAATCTTGACCTCGCCAATGATGAAGTGCGTTTTAATGCGCGTTTCGGCGGTGTACCGCGTCAGGTTTCTGTGCCGATGGCTGCGGTTCTGGCGATTTATGCCCGTGAAAACGGCGCTGGTACCATGTTTGAACCGGAACCGGCCTATGAGCTGGCGACGGACGAACAAGACGCTGGCGGTCAGGAAGAGACGATGATGTCTGTGATTGATGGCGATCGTCCGGACGATGCGACTGACGACGATCACTCGCCAGATGATGAGCCGCCACCGCGTGGCGGACGACCTTCACTACGTGTAGTGAAGTAATACGTCTGAGAGTGAGAAATAAAAAACGGGCCGATTGGCCCGTTTTTTTATGCCTGTGCGTCTTAGTAGACGTCGCGCAGATAGCGTTTGTCTTTCTTCAGTTGATCGATGTAAGCCGCAGCACGTTCGCTGGACAAGCCACCGAACTGACGAACCACTTCATACAGCGCAGCATCCACATCTTTCGCCATACGCGAGGCATCGCCACATACGTAGAAGTAGGCGCCATCCTGTAGCCAGGCATACAGCTCAGCGCCTTTCTCTAGCATGCGGTTCTGCACGTAAATCTTCTCTTCCTGATCGCGCGAGAAGGCCAGATCGAGATTAGTCAGCAGACCTTTCTCCTGCCATGCCTGCAACTCATCTTCATAGATGTAATCATGTGCCTGATGCTGGTCACCAAAGAACAGCCAGTTTTTGCCTTCAGCGCCGGTTGCCTGGCGCTCCTGCAGGAAGGCGCGGAACGGAGCGATACCCGTTCCCGGGCCAACCATGATCAGCGGCGCATTGCCGTTTGCTGGCACGCGGAACGCTTTGTTAGGCGAAATGAAGATCGCTGGCTTTTCGCCACGACGTACACGTTCAGCCAGGTAGGTTGAACACACGCCTTTACGCTCGCGGCCGCCGCTGTGATAGCGCACGGAAGCGATGGTCAGATGCACCTGATTAGGGTGCGCTTTCGAGCTCGACGAGATGGAGTACGCGCGGTGCTGCAATGGACGCAGCATGGCAACCAATTCCGGCACTGACAGGCTGCGCGTCAGCTCAAGCTGCAGCAGATCCAGCGTATCTTTGCCCCACAGCCAAACGGCAAGGGTATCTTTATCGTCGTGCTGCAATACGTGACGTAGTTCCTGGTTGGTGGTGTGCTGTCCAACCCACTCAATCAGTTTGCGTGATGGCTCAGAGATTTCGAACTGATACGTCAGCAGATCGCCGAGGTTACGGTCAAAGCCTGGCACCGGCGTCTCATAGTCCGCTTTCAGTTCGGCCAGCAGCAGTGACACCAACGCTGCGTCATTCACGGGGATCACACCCAGCGCGTCGCCCGCTTCATATTTCAGACCGCTGTCGCTGAGATCGAATTCAAAGTGGCGAATATCTTTTGCCGACTCTTCTGCTGAGAGACGCTTGTTCGTTGCCAGCGCAGCTGCATAGGGATTTTGCTTATTGCTGCCCGGAATCACCGGCGCTTCTGGCGCACTTTCCAGCGCGGTACCGCTGCTGCCAGCGCTGGCAGCAAACTGTGGCATTGCCGTGCCGATCCACTCGCTGGATGGCTCTTCAAAGTCGATATCGCAGTCGATACGATCGGCAACACGTTTCGCGCCGAGCTGCTCGAGACGCATATCGATGAATTTACCTGCCTGGCAGAAACCGTCGTAGCCGGTGTCGCCAATTGCCAGGACCGCAAAGTGCATCTGCTCCAGACGTGGCGCGGTGCTGGCTGAAATCGCCTGCCAAAACAGCTGGGCGTTATCCGGCATTTCGCCTTCGCCGTAGGTTGAGGTAACGATCAGCACGTGACGCATAGTGGCGAACACATCCAGATCCACCTCACCCAGCGCCTGTACCACCGGCACCAGACCTTTGGCACGAGCGGCCTTGGCAGCCGTTTGTGACAGCGCTTCAGCATTACCGGTCTGTGAACCGAACAGGATATGCAGTTGCGTATTGGCACCTGCGGCCGGCGCGCTCTGCTTGTCTTCTAATACCAGCAGGCGCGAATGGAGACCGGCGAGAAAGCCCGCCAGCCAGTATTTCTGCTCACCGTTAAACGGTGCATCTTCAGGAATGTAAGGAATTTTCATCGGTACGACACTCAATTCTGTTCAATCAAAATATAAAGTCTAAATTACACATGTTCAGTAACGCTGTAATCAGGAAAGTTTCCCGACCGCAGCAGCGATTTCTGGCAATGCAGCACGGGCAAACAGCTCTTCAAAATCAGGGAGATGGCCAAGGACTTCACGGTTGCAGGCATCCTGATAAATGATCCAGCCGTAAGTCGCCAGGCTATCCATGGAGCGAATGTTACGTTGCGTCAATGCCGCTTTGTAATCGGCCATACGTTTCGCGGCGATCAGGCTGGCCAGCTCGTCATCGCTGTAGCTCTCAATCGCGGAGCGCGCGTGACGTTGCAGCTTGCTAATCAGCGTGAAATCTTCGGTCATCAGCAGATTACGTACCGCTTTCTCGACCGCTGCATCCTCCACCGCGGTGCCTTTCGGCAGCTTGCCCAGCGCCAGCTGCTGCGCAAGGCTGAGAACGGTGTAGTTGTTCAGCAGCACAAACATCTCCAGCGTGTCGGTCGCGCCGTAAGCCGGTACTGCGCCGTTGGCAATGGTTTTACCGTCACGCCAGGCGGATTTGAACTTCGCTACCTGATGCGCAGCCAGCGACGTCGACAGCTCTTCGAGCAGATCTTTGCGCGATTTGGCCTTCAGAATCTCGGTGCCATCCTGATACAGCAACAGCGAACGCGGCATCACGTAAACAAAGTGGTGGCACTCGGTTTCCCAGTTATCTAGCAGCCATGCCGCGCGTGGGGATTGGGTCGCTTCCAGATGCCAGTTCAGCATGGTCAGCACCGCTTGTTTATGCACCTGCGCCATTTCATCTTCATCGGCGATGGAGCCAAACAGTACTGAATCACCCGCTGCGTGTGCCGCCAGCGATCCATACGGGTCGTATTGGTAAGCGAAACCGCCGCTCATGCCGTTGCCGAAGCCTTTACCGAAGGTGCCAAGGTTGAGGATGGCGCCGTTGGTCATGTATTCGCAGCAGAAGTCGCCGACGCCTTCCACTACCGCGGTTGCGCCAGAGTTACGCACCGCGAAGCGGTCACCCGCCTGGCCCTGAACAAACAAACGACCACCGGTAGCACCAAACAGGGCGAAGTTACCGATCAGCACGTTGCCGTCGCTATCCTGTGCGCCGCCGCCCGGTGACATCACCACCAGCTCGCCGCCGCATTGGCCTTTACCGACGCCATCGTTACAGGTGCCGTAATGTTTCATCTGCATGCCGTCGTTGCAGAATGCGCCGAACGACTGGCCGGCAGAACCGCTGGTGTTGATCAGCACGGTGGCTGGCGCCAGATAGTGACGACCGCGATCGTCTTTCAGCACCGCTGGCAATGCTGCCAGTTGCTCTTTCGAGAGTTCATGGTTCAGCATGCGTTCGATATCGATCGCCAACTGGCCACCCACGCTCTTGTTACGGTTGTTCAGCGTGATGCCGGCGCCCAGCGCGATTTCACGGCTTGCCTCGCCAACCAGCTGGGTTTTCAGTTCGTTGACCCAGCCATCATCCAGTTCAAAGTCTTTTTCCAGATAGACCGGCTTAGCAATTTTCTGCTCTGGCACCACGGTTAACATCGCGCGCAGATCCAGTTTGCCGACTTCCAGCGGGTGATCCATCAAGTGCAGCAGATCCGAACGGCCACGCGCTTCACGCAGTGAACGCAGACCAAGGCGGGCAAGGAACTCACGCACTTCTTGCGCCACGTTGATGAAGTACTGCGCCAGCTGACGTGGATCGCCATCAAAGGCTTCGGCGTTAGTGGTTAAACCGGCCGGGCATTTGACGTTACAGTTTTTCGCCATCACGCACTTCAACATCATCAGCGCGGTGGTGCCGAATTCGAAGCTGTCGCCACCGAGCAGAGCAGATTTGATGACATCGCTGCCGGTCTGCTGCGCGCCGGAGCAGCGCAGCTGTACTTTGTCGCGCAGGCCATTGGCACACAGCGCCTGGTGTACTTCGGCGATACCGATTTCTGCCACGCGGCCGGTATATTTCAGGCTGGTAACCGATGCTGCACCGGTACCGCCGGTGTTACCCGCGACGTTAATCACATCGGCGCCGGCTTTTGCCACGCCGACGGCGATAGTGCCGATGCCTTCAGATGAAACCAGTTTTACAATGACGCGCACGCGCGCGGCTTTGCAATCGTGGATCAACTGAGCCAAATCTTCGATCGAATAAGTATCATGGTGCGGTGGCGGTGAAACCAGCTCAACGCCCGGCGTACCGCCACGCGCTGCCGCAATCTCAACGGTCACTTTCGGTGCTGGCAGCTGACCGCCTTCACCTGGCTTCGCGCCCTGACCGATTTTGATCTCCAGCTCTTCCAGCATTGGGTCAGCCAGATAAGCCGCCCACACGCCGAAGCGACCTGATGCCAGCTGTTTAATGCGTGACGCGCGGATGGTGCCGTGACGTGAATAGTGCTCGCCACCTTCACCACAGTTACTCATGCCGCCAACCATGTTAGTGCCGTGTGCAACCGCTTCGTGCGCCGGCGCCACCAGCGCTCCGTGGCTCATCGCGCCCGACGCAAAGGTGCGGGTGATTTCATGTGCCGGTTGGATCTCTTCCAGCGGCAGCGATGGCAGCGCGGTGAAGATCAGTGACAGATAATCCGCGGCTTTGCCGTAAGCGGTGATGTGCAATACACCATCAGCCACATTGCTGCTTTCGATATCATCGATAAAGCGGGTTTTCAGTGCACGTGACAGCGCTTCCAGACGCTCATTCTCTGGCTTCAGGCCAGCAATCGCATCAATCAGGCGCAGCTCAAACTGGTTCAGGCTGCCGTTCACCGCTTCGCATTGCAGACCACGCGTAGCGAAGCCGTTGTTGACCAGCGAGTAGCGGCCCAGCTTGCGACCGAATTCGGCTTCGCTATCCACGTGCGTTAAATCGCACGGTAGCGCGAGGATGTCACGTAGCGCCGCAGGACGACGTTTACGTTCAGCGTGCATCAGGCCGGAGAACTGACGGTAATCTGGTGTGATGGCAAAGGTGTCGATCACATCATTCGGGATGCGCTCGAAGCTGCTGTCTTTAAAGGCTTCCGCTTTGATATTGAAAGCGTTATCCAGCTTGGCCAGCGTCATCAAACGAATAAAGTTGTCCTCTTCGCGCTCTTTGTTAGCAAAGCGAATCGGTTGTTCCGTCATATCAATAAAGGTACGTACCGCAATGGTGCCGTACGAGTGGCCAGCACCTTCAGCGCGCTCTTTGAACAGGCCGAGCAGCGGGACTTCCGCTTCGCCCTGAATTTTTAACGAACTCTGATGCCAATCAACCGCCATCTGGGCGATAGCCGGGAAGCCTGCGCCGCCGACCGGCGTTTTGATATTCGGGAAGTATTTCTTCAATACCGGATCTTCAGTATCGAGGAAGTTCGGCTCAAAGAACTCGCCGCAGCTGTAGCTCTCAACCGTACACAGGCCCACTTTGCCCATGGTTTTCATCAGCGCTTTTTCAGCGGCTTTGGCATAGCGTTTAAACGCTTTATTGCCTTCGACACCTTCACCGAACTTCTCTTCCGCACGCATCTGCACGCCGAGTGGGTAAACGGCAGAAGCACCGAAGCCCAGCGTGGCGGCGATATGGTGTGAAGAGATGCTCTGACCGCTTTCTACTACCAGCGAAACATCCAGACGCAAACCTTCCTGCACCAGACGCTGGTTGATCGCCGACACCATCAACAGCATCGGGATCGCTGCATGGGTTGAGGAGATATGACGGTCGGTAATCACGGCGATGCCGCCTTGCTGGCGTGCGAAATCCACCACCTGCTGCGCTAAGTCATCGATGGCTTTTTCCAGCGCGTTGGCGTTGGCTGCACGGCTGACGATATCTTTACCGACTACCGGCTCATACAGCATCTCGAAGCGCGCGTAAGGAGCGACGGTTTGCTCGCGCAGGCGCAGCATGTCGAGGTGCGTCAGAATCGGTGTTGGCACAATGATCTGCTGGCCCTTGCTGCGGCCAAGGTGCGGCTTAGCGCCGAGGGCAACACGTAGCGTCATGCCGTCCGCTTCACGGATGGAGTCGAGCGGCGGGTTAGTCACCTGCGCAAAGCGTTGCGAGAAGTAGTGCGCCATGCCGCCTTCATGGTCGGACAGGCCGTTGATGGCGTTGCCGTAACCCATCGCTGAGATCTTCTCAGCGCCGGTTTGCAGCATCGGGTCCATCATGAATTTGAAGCTTTCCTGGTTGTAGTAGTAAGCAACAAAACGCTGATAGGTTTGCAGGTCACCACGATAACGCAGCGGAGAACCTAACTGTTCAGCCTGGATTTCTGGCAGATCTTCCAGATCGACGCGTGCTTTGCTCAGCAGGGAGAGGTAATCCTTCTCTGCTGCCAGTTTTTCCAGCGCTTCCACGGTGGTGTAAGAGCGCTTCTCTTGGTGATCGTAATAAAGCATGCCGCCGGCTTCGATACGGCCACGACGCAGCACGCTTTCTGGTGGGAAGGCGATCTGGCCCGCTTCAGACATGGCACCGATATACTCCGCCGTTTCAACGGAACGCAGCGGACGCAGGCCAAGGCGGTCCAGACGGGCGCCAATCACTTCTCCGTTACCAAAGATTAGCGCGGCAGGGCCATCGTTCTTCTCTTCATATAATGAGAAGTACTCGAGCATGGCGCGTACTTCATTAGAGAGCGAGGTATCGTTCTCCCAGGCCGGAGGCATCATGGACACCACCGCGGTGATCAGGTCGAGATTATCTTCCATCAAACGGCTGTGGATGCTTTGGTCCAGACGCGAGCTGTCGGACTGACCTTTAGGACGGACAATTTTCTTACCGCGCGCCAGCATCAGTGCCGCTTCGGCGATACGGTTTTTACGATCGGTGTTCAGCTCGCCGTTGTGCGCCATCAGGCGGAACGGCTGAGCCATGGTGGTATGCGGATCGGTGTTGGTGGAGAAGCGGGTATGGAAGAACAGCCCGCGCACCTGATGGTCCGCATCGGTTAAATCTTTGAAGTACGGAATCACTTCGTTGGAGTTCAGGCGGGCTTTAAACACCTGCGTGCGCGAGGAGAGCGACAGCGGATACAGACCGCCGAATTCGCTTTCGGTAAAGGCACGCGCTTCGATATCCAGCAGCGCGCGATAAATCTGGCGTTCGAACTCCAGTTGTTCTGTCACTTCCTGCGGCGCAGCAAACACCCACTGCACAATTGGCAGCTGGAATGGCAGGGCGGCCGGTCGTGTTACGCTGCCGTCGAGCGGCATATCGCGTTTCACTAATACCGGGAAGTTGTGTGCCGCCAGCGTTTCTTCTACCAGACGCTCAGCATTGGCTCGCAGTTCAGCGTCTTTAGGCACAAAGAAGTTACCCACGCCAAACCGACCGGCTTCCAACGCCATGCCCGTAACCTTACGGAAGAAGTTCAGGGAGAGATCGACGTTAACACCCGCGCCATCGCCCACGCCTTCGGCAGACATGCCGCCACGGTGCGGGACCGTGCAAAGCGCGCTATGGGCCATCTGCAGGATCTCATGGGTCTGCTCGCCGTCCTTACGGGTAATGAAACCTACACCACAGCTGTCACTTCCGGCTGATGGATCATACAAACCATAGGGATTCGGTTTTTGCGTGGACATTGAGAGTCTCCTTAAACTTCTTTTGACATTACCTGCATTATTTCGCGTACTGCCGCGTTACTGAGTCAGACAACGTGGCGGTATCAATTCTTGTGCCGCTCATAAAGAGCAGGCGTCGCAACACCGAGCAAGGGCTCTCCAGACACTGTTGTCACGTCCTTAATGAGCTGCTCTTTAATCCGGTCTCTTTCGGGAGATAGCTTGCATCTAGAGGGAGTCTTCTTGCTGCATAGATATGCCGAGACACAGGCCCACAAGGAAAGCTCCCAGTGGAATTCCAACTTATCGGGAAAGCGAACTCAGGTCAAATAGCCAGCTTTGTTGAGGGTAATTGGCTTTTATGTCGCTTAACTAAATGATTAAAAAGACTTTATTGCGTAAATATATGTCAATCTCCCGCTGCGCATTCCCCCAGGAAGTGTGAGCCGTCTCACTGTGACCCAGCCCTCTGATATCTAAACAATGCTGGCAGGTATGCTTATAACAGCATTTAATTCTGCTGAGGGGGGTTCACACACAGCATGTATCTGTTTTTCTTATGGCGTCATATTTGAATCAAAATGGGGCTGCCATTAGTAAAATTAATCATGCGGGGCGTGATTAAAAAATCATTTAAGTTGAATGGGTATGCAATAAAGGCGCGCAACCATTACGACGAATGGCTGCCAGAGTGCTGATTAGCACAGGATGTTGAGAAAAGGCCCGCAAAAGCGCGGCCCTCCAGATTATTCAGTTGGCAGAATTAGTCAAGCGCTTTGCGCATATAGAGGGGAACGTCGGCGAAATGCCGCTGTGGTGCACCATTACAGGGCATAACCCGCGCGATATGGCAAGGTGAAGCGGCGCGGCGCGGCGATAAATACGCTATCATGAGCCAGATTTCGTTCAGGGAGCTCGTAATGAAACAGATTCGTCTTTTAGCGCAGTATTACGTTGATTTGATGGTCAAACTCGGCCTGGTGCGCTTTTCACTGCTATTAGCATCGGCGCTGGTGGTGCTGGCGATGGTGGTACAGATGGCGGTCACCATGGTGTTGCGCGGCCATGTTGAGAGCATCGACGTGGTGCGTTCGATCTTCTTCGGTCTGTTGATAACGCCCTGGGCAGTCTATTTTCTTTCGGTGGTGGTCGATCAACTGGAGGAGTCACGCCAGCGCCTGTCGAAACTGGTGGATAAGCTGGAAGAGATGCGCACGCGCGATCTTGAGTTGAATCAGCAGATGAAAGAGACCATCACCCAGCTTAATCAGGAAATTAACGACCGTATTAAAGCCGAACAAGCGCGTGAGCAGGTGATGGACAAGCTGCGCGAAGAGATGGCGCGGCGCGAACAGGCACAAATCGAGCTGGAACAGCAATCCTCCTTCCTGCGCTCCTTCCTGGATGCATCGCCGGACCTGGTGTTCTACCGCAATATTGATAAGCAGTTCTCCGGCTGTAACCGCGCCATGGAACTCTTAACCGGCATGAGCGAAAAGCAGCTGATCGGCCTGACGCCGCGCGATATTTACGATGATGAAGCCGCCACCAAAGTGCTGGAAACCGATGAGAAGGTGTTCCGTCACAATGTGTCGCTGACGTACGAACAGTGGCTGGAATATCCCGATGGGCGCAAAGCCTGCTTCGAGATCCGTAAAGTGCCCTATTACGACCGCGTGGGAAAACGCAGTGGCCTGATGGGCTTTGGTCGCGATATTACCGAGCGTAAGCGCTATCAGGACGCGCTGGAGAATGCCAGCCGCGAGAAGACCACCTTTATCTCTACTATTAGCCACGAGCTGCGTACGCCGCTTAATGGCATTGTTGGGCTAAGTCGCATCCTACTGGATACCGATCTCAATCAGGAGCAGCTCAAGTACCTCAAAACCATTCATGTTTCGGCCATCACGCTGGGCAACATCTTCAATGATGTCATCGAAGTGGACAAAATCGAACGCCGCAAAGTGCAGCTGGATAATCAGCCGCTGGATTTCACCGGCTTCCTTGCCGATTTGGAAAACCTCTCCGGTCTGCTGGCGCAGCCCAAAGGACTGAAGTTTGTCATGGCGCCAGAGTTGCCGTTGCCGCATAAAATCTCGGCGGATGGCACGCGCTTGCGTCAGATTCTCTGGAACCTGATTGGCAACGCGGTGAAATTCACCCAGCAGGGCGAAATTGTGGTGCGTGTTGCTTATCGCCAGGACGAAACGCTGCACTTTGAAGTGCAGGATTCCGGCATGGGCATTCCGCAGGAAGAGCAGGATAAGATCTTCGCGATGTATTACCAGGTGAAGGATCAGCATGGCGGCAAACCGGCGACGGGCACCGGTATTGGTCTGGCGGTATCGCGTCGGCTGGCACAGGCAATGGGCGGCGATATCAGCGTGAGTAGCGTTGCGGGGCAGGGTTCCTGCTTCACCGTCGAGATCAACGCGCCACGCGTCGCTGAGGAGGTTGAGGACGACAATCTGGATGACAGCATGCCATTGCCGGCGCTGCACGTACTGCTGGTGGAGGATATTGAACTCAACGTCATTGTGGCGCGTTCGGTACTGGAGAAGCTGGGCTGCAGCGTTGAAGTCGCAATGACCGGTACAGACGCGCTGGCGATGTTTGATCCGCAGGAGTTCGATCTGGTGTTGTTAGACATCCAGCTGCCGGATATGACCGGGCTCGACGTATCGCGCGCCATTCATCAGCGTCATGCTGGCACATCCTTGCCGCCGCTGGTGGCCCTGACGGCAAACGTGCTGAAAGACAAAAAAGAGTATCTCGATGCAGGCATGGATGATGTGTTGAGCAAACCGCTTGCCGTACCGGCGTTGACGGCGATGATCAAAAAGTTCTGGGATTATCAGCCGGAACAGGAGGCGTTAGTTATTGAGTCCTCAGCCGAGCAATCACGCATGCTGTTAGATGTGCCAATGCTGGAGCAATACATTGAACTGGTTGGCCCAGGATTGATTACGCAAAGTCTCACCATGTTTGAGCAGATGATGCCGGGCTATCTCGAGGTGCTGGATTCCAACATGATGGCGCGTGACCAAAAAGGCATTGCGGAAGAAGGGCACAAAATCAAAGGCGCGGCGGGTTCGGTTGGTTTACTGCATTTGCAACAGTTGGCGAAGCAGATTCAGTCGCCGGAGTTGCCAGCGTGGTGGGACAACGTACAGGAGTGGATCGACGAGCTAAAACAGGAGTGGCTGCAGGACGTGAACGTGTTACGTGAGTGGGTTGCGGAGCGGGAAAAAGTACAGGACGTTAGAAAAAAATGACCCCAGTCGAAACTGGGGTGCGCGAATACTGCGCCAACACCAGGGAAATCGGTACTGCTGCTATTATTAGAGGTCGAATAAAAAAGCAACAGTTTGGTATTGGTTAACGCTTCAAAATCACCTTAACAAATTCGCCAATGCTTGCGACAAGATTCATTAAATTGTGTGATGTTGAGCAGCGATTAAATACAGAAAACATTAATTTGCTGACACAGTCAAGCAAGGAATTAATTTCTTTGCCATATTGCACCTTTTTTGACCAATTAATCTGTTTTTTGCCTGGTTTTGCTTCACTCGACAGCAGGAAAAGGCCGGCAGATGCGGCGAAAAACTCAATCGGGCGAAAAATTGAAGTTAAGTAAGTTTAACGTGCTGATATTAAATAGTAAATTTCCATTTCCCGCTGGGTTATCCAAAACGTTTTGGAAACCATCAGCAGAAAGTTCCAGTTTCCAGTTTAATGAATTATGTAAACCAAACGTGCGATATATCGCTTTACCATTACTGCGCCAGAATGTGCACAGGATGGCACCAATTCAGCGGTGTTTTTCAGAATGGTCTTGCTCAACAATGAGCATCTTCGAACACTACTAAAAATTATAGTTAAGCTTTGTGAAAGATTTTACGTGAGCGATATCACATTTAGTTAAGTGTGCAAGCCTGCAGCACCTGCCCGGTGTAACGCGATGGAACCGATTCCTTTTTAATGGAAGTGCTTGATGTGATTGGCTCTAATAGAGGAACGTTGGTTGCTTAGGCAACAATTAACCCTCATGGCATTGGGTGTATGTGGATAAATTTTGGTGGTGAGACGCGAGTGTTCGCTATCATGACTTGGGTGATTGATTAATACAGGGAACAGGTAAGAGAAAATTGCATGAGTAAGAGTAAAGGGACGCTGGGAAAACGAATTAAACTGCTGATTGCAAAAGTACTGCTCGCCTGGCTTGGCATCTGGCTAGCGGGCATTTTGTTGTTTGCATTTTTACCTGTGCCGTTCTCCGCGGTGATGGTCGAGCGGCAGATTGGTGCCTGGTTCAATGGGCGCTTTGATTATGTCGCGCACTCGGATTGGGTCGGCATGGATGAGATTTCACCGTGGATGGCCCTGGCAGTGATTGCTTCGGAAGATCAAAAGTTTCCTGAGCATTGGGGTTTTGACGTCGATGCCATCCAGTCAGTGCTGGATAACGAGGGTAAAGAGCGCATGCGCGGCGCATCAACTTTGTCACAGCAGACGGCGAAAAATCTGTTTCTCTGGGATGGGCGTAGCTGGATGCGCAAAGGGCTGGAAGCGGGGTTAACGGTGGGAATTGAAACCGTCTGGACTAAGCGTCGCATCCTGACGGTTTATCTGAATATTGCTGAATTCGGCGACGGCGTGTTTGGAGTCGAAGAGGCTTCCCAGCGCTACTTCCATAAACCCGCCAGCCGCCTGACGATGTCGGAAGCGGCGTTATTAGCGGCGGTATTGCCCAATCCGATCCGTTTCCGCGCCGATGCGCCCTCAGGCTACACTCGCCAGCGTCAGCAATGGATTATGCGTCAGATGCGGCAGTTGGGCGGAGAGGGCTTCCTGAATCGTTACAAGCTGCACTAAAACGTTCAGTCTTCGTCGAAGCCCGCTTCAAACAGTTCAATAACCGCTGCCAGTGCCTGCACTTCCTGCGGACCACTGGCTTCGATTTCAATATGGCCGCCTTTGGCTGAGTCGAGCATCAGCAGCGCAATCACGCTGCTGGCTTCGGCTTCAGTGCCGGACTCATTGCGCAACAGCACTTCCGCATCAAAGCTCTGCACCAGCTCAAACAGCTTCATTGCCGGGCGCGCGTGCATGCCCAGTTTGTTTCGAATCTCAACGGTTTGCTTCACGCTCATGATTTACGTTTTTCCAGAGTGCGATGACGAGACTGCACGTTTTTGCCGCGTGAGCGGAAATAATCTGCCAGTTGTTCAGCGATATACACTGAGCGATGCTTCCCGCCGGTACAACCAATGGCGACGGTCAGATAGCTACGATTATTGGTTTCCAGCATCGGCAGCCACATTTCCAGATAGCTGCGCGTTTGATAGATGAAATTATGCACTTCAGTGTGACGATCAAGGAACGCCGCTACTGGACGATCCAGACCGGTCATCGGACGCAGTTTGGGATCCCAGTGTGGGTTCGGCAGGAAGCGCACGTCGAAAACATAATCAGCGTCGATCGGAATGCCGTGCTTAAAGCCGAACGACTCAAACACCATGGTCAGCTCACGCTCACGTTTGCCTAGCAGACGCGTGCGCAGCATTTCTGCCAGCTCATGGACTGACATTTCTGATGTATCAATAATCAGGTCCGCGCGCGATCGCAGTGGCTCCAGCAGATCGTTCTCTTCATCAATGGCGCTTTCCAGCGACAAATTTTTGCTTGAAAGCGGATGCAAGCGACGTGTATCGCTGTAGCGACGGATCAGTGTATTGCGATCGGCATCAAGAAAAAGTAGCTGCGGCGAGAAGGTGTCGGGCAAATTATTGAGCGCGGCTTCGAACACTTCCGGCGATTCAGGCATGTTACGCACGTCAATGCTAACCGCCGCAGAGATGTTGCGTTCAGTTAAGGTATTCGCCAACTCTGGCAACAGCACGACCGGCAGGTTATCAACACAGTAAAAACCCATGTCCTCAAGGGCACGCAGCGCAACTGACTTTCCTGAGCCTGAACGACCGCTAACGATCATCAGCACCATCACATTTCTCCCGTTTTAAACCGGCGAAGACGCCGGTAAAAGTATTTGTCGCTTAAGAGTGTGCTTCCTGAGCTTCTGTGATAATGGCGTAGAGCTCTTCGTCGCTTTGTGCCGCGCGTAAACGACGGCAGACGGTTTTATCCGCCAGACGCTTGGCGACAAGCGAAAGCGTATGCAAGTGGGTTTTGCACTGGTCCGCGGGGACCAGCAGAGCAAACAGGAGATCAACCGGCTGGTTATCAACCGCATCAAAGGCGATAGGCTGATCAAGGCTGATAAATACGCCTACAGCGCGTAACGTGTCCTCCTCCAGCTTGCCGTGTGGAATGGCGATGCCGTTGCCAATGCCGGTACTGCCCATACGTTCGCGGGTGAGGATTGCTTCGAAAAGCGTCTGGTGCGGCAGATTGAGCTGCTTCGCTGCCAGCTCGCTGATAATTTCCAGCGCGCGTTTTTTACTCTGGCAGTGTACGCCGCTACGGGTACAGTCCAGGGAAAGGACCGAGCTCAATTCCAGTGTTAGATCGTTGTTCATCATCGTTTCACTTGCGAGTTCACATAGCCGCAAGGAGCAGACAATGGGTTTCATTGCCCTGCGCCCGTTGGCGCTTGCGCAGATGACAAAACGGGGCGGTTAAATCCGCCCCATCCTGGCTCTAAGTGCCGAATCAGTCAGCACTCTGCAAGCGTGAAGGTTAGTGTTTTTTCAGTTTGTCTTTATGTTTGGTCAGCTGACGGGAGAGCTTATCGATTAACCCGTCGATGGCCGCGTACATGTCTTCCGCTTCCGATGTGGCGTGCAGCTCCCCGCCGTTGACGTGCAGTGTTGCATCCGCAATCTGCGTTACCTTCTCTACTTTTAGAACAATATAAACCTGATTGATACGATCAAAATAGTGTTCCAGTTTGGCAAATTTGCTATTTACAAATTCACGCAGAGGTTCGGTAATTTCAACATTATGTCCGGTAAGGTTTAGCTGCATAGGTCTTCCTTCTTCGTTCGGTCAAACCAATTGCTTACGCTGGTTTGATGGCGGTATAGATAAAGACTCGCGATATTTAGCAACCGTACGTCGCGCTACCATGATGCCCTGATCGGATAACATGGAGGTCAGTTTGCTGTCGCTCAAGGGTTTTGCGGGATTTTCCGCAGAGATCAATTTTTTTACCAGTGCACGAATCGCCGTGGAAGAGGCTTCGCCGCCGCCTTCGGTGTTGACGTGACTGGAGAAAAAATACTTCAATTCAAAGATGCCACGCGGGCTGTGTAAATACTTCTGCGTGGTGACGCGGGAAATGGTGGATTCATGCATATCAACGGCCTGAGCGATATCCGCCAGTACCATCGGACGCATGTGCTCCTCACCCTGCTCAAAAAACGCCTGCTGCTGTTCAACGATACAGCGTGTCACCTTCAGCAGCGTGTCGTTGCGGCTCTCCAGGCTCTTAATCAGCCACTTGGCTTCCTGTAAGTTGCTGCGAATAAACTGATTGTCACTGTCATTACGTCCGGCACCGCCCATCGCAGCGTATTGCTGATTGATCTTCAGGCGCGGCATGCTGTCGGAATTGAGTTCAACCGTCCAGCGTTTGCTGACTTTACGCACCAGCACATCAGGAATCACATATTCCGGCTCGCTGGTATTGATCGACTGGCCTGGACGCGGATCGAGCGACTGAATCAGCAGCATCGCGTCCTTTAGCACCTCTTCCTTAAGACGCGTGACGCGCATCAGGCTGCGGAAATCGTGATTGGCCAGTAAATCGAGATGTTCGCTAACAATCAAACGAGCTTCTGTCAGCATGGGTGTTGCGGCGGAATATTGCGATAGCTGAACTAACAGGCAATCACGTAAATCGCGCGCACCTACGCCCACCGGATCGAAACGTTGTACGCGTTTCAGCACGGCTTCGACTTCTTCCAGCGTCAGCTCTTCATCGCCAATACTGTCATAAATATCTTGTAAGCTGACGGTGAGATAGCCGGTGTCGTCAATGGCATCGACAATGGAGGTGGCAATGGCGCGATCGGTATCGGTGAAAGGCGTCAACTCAACCTGCCACATCAGGTAATCCTGCAGCGATTGAGTCGTTTCACCCTGATAGACCGGCAGTTCGTCGTCCTGATAATCGGTACCTGTGCCGGAAGGGGTACCAGCGGTATAAATTTCATCCCAGGTCGCGTCGAGCGGCAGCTCCTCAGGCATATCCTTCTGTTCAAGTGCTTCGCGCGTGTCTAACGAATCGCTTTCCTGATCCTGAAATTCGCGTGCGTCGACTTCTTCATGCAGATCGGTTTGTTCAAGCAGCGGATTGCTTTCCAGCGCCAGTTGGAGTTCTTGCTGGAGTTCAAGCGTAGAGAGTTGCAGCAAGCGAATTGCTTGCTGCAACTGTGGTGTCATCGCCAGCTGTTGGCTGAGCCTGAGTTGCAAACCTTGCTTCATAATTCGGTTAGAATTTCCTAAGCAAACGTAGGGTGTTACAACACCTTATCAGAGTCTGAACTCTTCGCCCAAATAAACACGCTTAACCTGCTCATCTACAAGAATTTCATCAGGCGTGCCATGGGCAATCAAATGTCCCTGGCTGACGATATAAGCGCGTTCACAGACTGCGAGGGTTTCACGCACATTGTGGTCGGTAATCAACACGCCAAGGCCGCTGTCGCGCAAATGCTCGATTATTTTTTTGATGTCGATAACCGAAATGGGGTCAACGCCGGCAAAAGGTTCATCCAGCAGAATAAATTTCGGATTCGCTGCCAGTGCACGAGCAATTTCCACACGACGACGCTCACCGCCTGACAGCGCCTGGCCCATGCTGTCGCGCAAATGTGCAATATGAAACTCTTCCATTAGCTCGTTGGCACGATCCTGGCGCTGCTCTTCCGTTAAGTCATCACGAATTTGCAGTACAGCCATCAGGTTGTCGTACACGCTCAGGCGGCGGAAAATCGAGGCTTCCTGTGGCAGATAGCCGATGCCGCGACGTGCGCGGGCGTGCAGCGGCAGAATGCTGATATCTTCATCATCAATCACGATACGCCCCGCATCGCGCGGCACAATACCTACTACCATGTAAAACGTGGTGGTTTTACCCGCACCGTTGGGGCCCAGCAGGCCGACAATCTCACCGGATTTTACCTGCAGGCTAACATCTTCCACCACGCGGCGGCCTTTGTAGGCTTTCGCCAGGTTCTCAGCGATTAGTGTGGCCATAGCAATCAGTTACTCTTTTTAGGGCTCGCGGAGGAACCGTTTTTATCCTGCAGCTGCGACGGTACCAGAACGGTGGTCACGCGCTTGCTCTCACCCTGGCTGAAAGCCTGCATCTTCTGCTCTTTCACCAGGTATGTGATGCGGTCGCCTTTAATATTGCTATCCTGCTGCTGAATAAAGGCATTTCCCGTCAGCTCAACGAAATCGTTCGCCAACTCATAGTGCAGCTTACTGGCATGGCCTTGCACCGGCTTACCGTTATCCTGCATTTGATAGAAGGTGGCTGGATTACCGTAGGCATCAACGATAGTTTTCTTACTGTCGCCACCAGGACGTGTTACCACCACTTTATCGGCGGTAATCTTGATTGAACCCTGGGTCACAATCACGTTGCCGGTAAAGGTCGCGACGTTGCCTTGCAGGTCCAGCGCCTGATTGACCGAGTCAATATTAACGGGCTTGTCTGAGTCGCCAGTTAACGCCAGCGCGGGCAAACTGGTTGCCAGCAGGGTACTCACCAGCAATAACTTAAGGCTGTTTTTGTTCATTTTGAATTTCATAGGAAGTTTTGACCTTTTCAAGCAGCTCAGCATGTTTCGTCCGTAAATTGCCGCGCATTTTCATGCCAGTGGAATTAAAACTGCGGCCAAAAAGGGTGACTTGATCGTCAGACGTCACGTCCTGGGTGACCAAATTTACCTGAGCATTATCGGTAAGGATGCGCTCAAGCTGTGAATCCTGAGTCAACGTATTGACGACAACGTTGCCATACAGATAAAGCATACGATCTTTAGTCAGCTTTGCCTTATCGGCACGCACCGACCACGTCGGCACTTTATTTTCGTCATACGTGGTCATCACCGGATGATCAAACCAACTTACTTCATCGGCTGAAAAGTAGGTCACTTTCTCCGAGACAAGCTTATAGCCCAGCGCACCTGTGGGGTTATACACCACCGTATTGGATTTCTCGCTGGTGTAAGTTGGCTCTTGATCGTTAGTCGCCACCGGCGTTTTGTCGTCATCCTGGTTGGTGAGATTCCAGCCGATCAGCACCAAGGCGATCAAGGCTAAAATCAGCGTCATCCAACGCCTGCTCTTACTCATATTGATTGCCCTTTGGCATCCTCAAATTTGTTCTGCGCGATCAAAATCAGATCGCACAACTCACGTACTGCACCGCGTCCGCCGGCAATGCGGGTAACATAATGCGCGCGCGGCAGTAAAACCGGGTGAGCATCGGCAACGGCAACACTTAATCCCGCCTGCGCCATTACCGGCCAGTCGATCAGGTCATCGCCAATGTACGCCACCTGCTCGGCCGTTAGTGACAGTTTATCCAGGAGTTCACGCCAGGCCAAAAGCTTATCTGATTGTCCCTGGTAAAGATGCGTAATGCCGAGCGTCTTGCAGCGATCTTCCAGCAGTTTTGCTTTGCGGCCGGTAATAATAGCCACTTCAACGCCGGAGGTCAGTAGGCAACGCACGCCATAACCATCGCGCACGTTAAACGCTTTCAGCTCTTCACCGCTGTTACCCATATAAATCACGCCATCGGACATGACGCCATCGACATCACAAATCAGCAGGCGAATCTGCGCGGCACGCGCCATCACCTCTGCGCTCACCGGACCGTAGCAGGTCTCAACCATCGCCGTTTCAGCACTCATTATCTCTTCCTGTTCAGACCACGCCAGCGCGCAGCATGTCATGCATATGTACCACACCGAGCAGGCGATCGTCATCGGCCACCAGCAGGGCGGTGATGTTTTTGTTTTGCATCAGATTAAGGGCGTCAACCGCCAGCATATTAGGGCGTACGCGAATGCCGCCGCTGGTCATGACATCCTTAATGCTGGCCGTCTGGAAATTGATGCCCATATCGAACACGCGACGTAAGTCACCATCGGTAAAAATGCCTTCGATTTTCATCAGGTCATCAACAATCACCGTCAGGCCGAGATTCTTACGCGTAATTTCCAGCAGGGCATCGCGCATGGACGCATCCCGGCTCACGTGCGGGATCTCATCGCCGCTGTGCATAATATCGCTGACGTGCAGCAGCAGTTTGCGGCCCAGCGCACCGCCAGGATGCGAGAGCGCAAAATCTTCCTGGGTAAATCCGCGTGCTTCCAGCAGCGCCACGGCCAGCGCATCGCCCATCACCAGCGTTGCCGTAGTGCTGGTGGTCGGCGCCAGGCCAAGCGGACAAGCTTCCTGCGGCACTTTTACGCACAGATGCACATCTGCAGCGCGGCCCATTGCGCTATCCGGGCGTCCAGTAACGCAAATAAGTTGCACCTTCTGGCGCTTTAATACCGGTATCAGCGCCAGAATTTCACCGGATTCACCGCTGTTGGAAATCGCAATGACCACATCGTTAGTGCTCACCATGCCGAGATCGCCATGGCTGGCTTCGCCGGGATGAACAAAGAATGAAGGCGTACCGGTACTGGCAAAGGTCGCGGCCATTTTTTTACCGATATGCCCGGATTTACCCATGCCCATCACCACCACTTTGCCGCGGCAGGCAAAGATCATCGCGCAGGCGCGATCGAAATCATCATTGATATATTGATCAAGCTGCTCCAGCCCTTCGCGTTCGATGCGCAGCACCGCTTTTCCCGCTCGCTGAAAATCGAAATCCGGTTGCTGATATGACATGCCAGTCCGTCCTTAATAGCTTGTGATAAGCATGGGGCTGAACCACAACCACAGCACCCACGCGACAAATCCACCTAATAATAGCGTGCCTGCGATACGACCAATGCGGCGCTTGCGCAGCAGACAGAGCAGGGCGAACAGCACGCTAACTGCCAGCATCACCCAGTAATCACGCGCAAAGGCATGCGCATCAATGCTGCCGGGATGAATCAGTGCCGGCAGACCGAGCACAATCGCCAGATTGAAGATATTGGCGCCGATCAGGTTGCCGATGGCGATATCGTCTTCACCTTTCAGCGCGCCTGCCACGACGGTCGCCAATTCAGGCAAGCTGGTGCCAACGGCAATCAGCGTCAGGCCCATCACCAGTTCGCTCACACCGAAGTAGTCGGCAAAGACGGTGGCGTTGTCGATTACCATGCGTGTCGACATCGGCAGAATAATCAGTGCGACCGCCAGCCAAAGAAAAGCCACGGTATTGCCTGCTTCATCGCGCGGCAGTTCGGCCAGCTGTTCGCGGGTGAGAGTGTCGTTATTATCACGTTCAGCACGGCGGGCGATGCGGATCACCACCAAAAGATAACCCAGCGCAATCAGCAGCAGCGCGACGCCGTCGAGACGACTGAGATGATTATCAAACAGCATGATGCCGCTGAGCAGCGAGACGAGCAGCATTAATGGCAGTTCGCGCCGAATCAGATTGGAGTGTACTGTCAATGGGTGCAGCAGCGCCGCGCCACCCAGAATTAAAAGTATATTGGTGATGTTGGAACCCAGCGCAGTGCCAACCGCTAAATCCATCTGTCCGTGCTGTGCGGCCGAAAACGAAATAATCAATTCCGGTAATGATGTGCCAATGCTCACCACCGTCATGCCAATAATCAGCGGTGGGATGCCAAAGGATCGACAAAGGATCGCGGCACTGAATACCAGACGGTCAGCACCGTAAACCAGTAAAATCAATCCGATAAACAGCAAGGCAGAGGCTACGAACATTAAAAATCCTTGATGGATGGAGGTGTCGGCGAACCTTGTCCGACAGGTAAATAGATGCTGCGTGCGGTAATAGGCGCTGATTTTGACTGTCTGAGAGGCAAAAGTAAATTTTAAGGCCGTTTTCGCCACACCAAGTGGGTAAGTTTCTGTAAAACTATCGTGCATTCGAGGTTAACAGGCTAACATCCACAGCTTTGATAACGCCCGATCCGCATAAAAGAGGTAAAGATGATCCAGCAGCAAACGAATCTGGTTGAGGTTCGTGGCGTCAGTTTCACGCGCGGAGATCGTACCATCTTCGACGACATCTCTTTAACCGTACCCGCCGGTAAAGTTACGGCAATTATGGGTCCGTCAGGTATTGGTAAAACCACGCTGTTGCGTCTGATTGGTGGACAATTGCAGCCTGATAAAGGTGAGATTTGGTTCCGCGATCAGAACATCCCGACGCTCTCACGCACCAAATTGTATGAAGCACGCAAAAAAATGAGCATGCTTTTTCAGTCAGGTGCACTTTTTACCGATCTCAACGTGTATGAAAACGTGGCCTGGCCTTTGCGTGAACATACGCGGTTACCGCCGGAATTATTGCATAGCACCGTGTTAATGAAGCTGGAAGCGGTGGGTTTGCGTGGGGCAGCTAAACTGATGCCTGCAGAACTTTCTGGCGGCATGGCGCGCCGTGCCGCTCTGGCGCGCGCAATTGCGCTGGAGCCGGAACTGATTATGTTCGATGAACCCTTTGTGGGGCAGGATCCGATCACCATGGGCGTGCTGGTTAAGTTAATTGATGAGCTTAATCATGCATTAGGTTTGACATGCATTGTTGTTTCACACGATGTGCCTGAGGTCTTGAGCATTGCCGATCATGCCTATATTGTTGCCGGACAAAAAATCATTGCCCAGGGCAGTGCGCCGGAACTGCGGGAAAATCCTGATCCGCGCGTGCGCCAGTTTATTGAGGGTCATGCGGATGGTCCGGTGCCGTTCCGCTTTGCCGCTGGCGATTATCTCAGCGACTTGACCCGCTCAGGGAGAACGTAGACTGATGTTGTTACAGGCGCTAGCGTCATTTGGACGTCAGGGGATTAATACCTGTGCCGCTTTTGGCCGCGCAGGCCTCATGCTATTTCATGCGCTGGTGGGTAAGCCGGCGTTTCGTCGACATGCGCCGCTGCTGGTAAAACAGCTATATAGCGTGGGCGTGTTATCGTTGCTGATCATCGTGGTATCCGGGCTATTTATTGGCATGGTGCTGGGCCTACAGGGCTATCTGGTGCTCACCACCTACAATGCGGAAACCAGCCTTGGCATGTTAGTCGCGCTTTCGCTGCTGCGTGAACTGGGGCCCGTGGTGACGGCGTTGCTGTTCGCGGGCCGTGCGGGTTCCGCATTGACGGCGGAAATTGGGTTAATGAAAGCGACTGAGCAGCTCTCCAGTATGGAGATGATGGCGGTGGATCCACTGCGTCGCGTTGTCTCTCCACGTTTCTGGGCTGGCTTCATCAGCATGCCGTTGCTGGCGCTGATTTTTACCGCGGTGGGTATTGCGGGTGGTGCGCTGGTTGGGGTGAGCTGGAAAGGTATCGATCCCGGCTTCTTCTGGTCGGCGATGCAAAACGCAGTGGATTTCCGCACGGATGTCGTTAACTGCATGATCAAAAGCGCGGTCTTTGCCGTCACGGTAACCTGGATTGCGCTGTTTAATGGCTATGATGCCATCCCGACCTCGGAAGGGATTAGTCGGGCGACGACGCGTACTGTAGTGCATGCTTCACTGGCGGTACTCGGTTTGGATTTTGTGCTGACAGCACTGATGTTTGGGAATTGATGCAATGCAAAGCAAGAAAAGCGAAATCTGGGTAGGCGTCTTCATGCTGGCTGCGCTGTTAGCGCTGTTATTCCTCGGTCTGCGCGTTGCCGACCTCAAAACCATCGGCACCGAGCCGACGTGGAAGATGTATGCCACCTTCGATAATATCGGCGGATTAAAAGTTAGCTCGCCGGTAAAAATTGGCGGTGTGCTCATTGGTCGGGTAGCGGATATTTCATTGGATGAGAAGACGCTTTCGCCGCGTGTGACCATGGATATCAGCGATAAATATGCCAATAAAATTCCGGACACCAGCTCATTAGCGATTCGTACTCAAGGTCTGCTCGGCGAGCAATTCCTGGCGCTTAATTTAGGTTTTGACGATCCCGAACTGGGTTCGGCCATGTTGAAAGATGGCGGTACTCTGCGCGATACCAAGTCGGCATTAGTACTGGAAGATCTAATTGGTCAATTCCTCTATAAGAGCGGTGACAACAAGCCCGACGATAAATCCCAGGGTGCGGAGAGCGCACCAGCAACACCTGCAACAACGGAATAACCTACGAGGTAAAACATGATGTTTAAACGTTTCCTGATGATTGCCATGTTGGCAATTGTACCGCTGGCTGCGACGGCTGCGGACCAGAGCAATCCTTATAAGTTGATGAATGAAGCGGCGGACAAAACCTTCACACGCCTGAAGAATGAACAGCCGAAGATTAAGCAGGATCCCAACTATTTGCGTGAAGTAGTGCGCCAGGAATTGATGCCATACGTGCAGGTGAAGTATGCCGGTGCGCTAGTCCTCGGCCGCTATTATCGTGATGCGACGCCCGCTCAGCGCGATGCCTACTTCGCTGCGTTCGGCGATTATCTGGCGCAGGCATATGGCCAGGCGCTGGCGCTGTATAACGGCCAAACTTACCAGATTCAGCCGGAGCAGCCGATTGGTGATGCTAAGATCGTGGCGATTCGCGTTACGATTATTGATCCAAATGGCCGCCCACCGGTGCGCCTTGATTTCCAGTGGCGTAAGAACAGCCAAACGGGCAACTGGCAGGCTTATGACATGGTCGCCGAGGGCATCAGCATGATTACCACCAAACAAAATGAGTGGGGCGATCTGCTGCGTACCAAAGGTATTGATGGCCTGACGGCTCAACTGAAAACCTATGCAGCACAGCCGATCACCCTGGATAAAAAGCAATAATGAGTGAACCGTTACGCTGGCAGCGCACTGCCAGCACGCTGGCCCTGAGCGGCAAATTAGATCGTGATACATTGCTGACGTTATGGCAGGAACGTGACACCGCGGTAGCAGATATCGCTACTATTGATGTCTCGGGGCTGGAAAGAGTGGATTCAGCTGGTCTGGCGCTGCTGGTGCATTTGCGTGAAATCGCGCGGGCACAAGGCAGCGCGCCGCTTTTCAGCGGGATCTCCGATAAACTCCAGTCATTAATTACGCTGTATAACCTGCAGCAGATTATTGTTTCTGCAGAAAAAATCGCCTGATTTCCGCACATCCATGCTAAGCCCCTGATTTATTCAGGGGCTTTTGCGTATTTAAGAGTCAGGCGCTTTCCTCTAAGATGTCTCCCTTATTATTATTAAGTGAAGTAACGAGCGATGGAAAATAGTGAAGTTCAGGCCGTGCTGATGCAGGCGCTGCCATTAGAAGAAGTACACGTACTCAGCAACGATGGCAGTCATTTTCAGGTCATCGCGGTGGGCGAAATGTTCGGTGAACTGAGTCGCGTGAAGAAGCAGCAGGCTGTGTACGCGCCGCTGATGGAATACATTGCGGATAACCGTATTCATGCGGTTTCCATCAAAACTTATACCCCAGCCGAGTGGGCGCGCGACCGTAAACTCAACGGTTTCTAAGCGTCCTGCCGGTTGTTTTGTTGATAGATAATTGAGAGCCGTGTTAATGGACAAATTTCGTGTGCAAGGCCCCACCCGTTTAAGTGGTGAAGTGACCATTTCCGGGGCGAAGAATGCTGCGTTGCCGATTCTGTTTGCTGCGCTGCTGGCTGAAGAGCCGGTAGAGATTCAGAATGTGCCGAAGCTGCGTGATATCGATACCACCATGAAGCTGTTGAATTTGCTGGGTGCGCGCGTTGAGCGCAATGGTTCGGTCCACGTTGATGCTCGCGAAGTTAATGTCTTCAGTGCGCCCTATGATTTGGTAAAAACCATGCGCGCATCAATCTGGGCGCTAGGTCCATTAGTGGCGCGTTTTGGTCAGGGCCAGGTTTCTCTGCCAGGCGGCTGTGCCATTGGTGCACGTCCGGTTGACCTGCACATTACTGGCCTTGAACAGCTGGGTGCGGAAATTAAGCTGGAAGAAGGCTACGTTAAAGCTTCGGTAAATGGCCGCCTGAAAGGCGCGCACATCGTAATGGATAAAGTGTCTGTCGGCGCTACCGTTACCATCATGAGCGCTGCGACGCTGGCAACCGGCATCACCATCATTGAAAACGCCGCGCGTGAGCCGGAGATTGTCGATACGGCAAACTTCCTCAACACGCTGGGCGCGAAAATTAGCGGTGCGGGCACAGACAAAATCACCATTGAAGGCGTTGAGCGTCTGGGCGGCGGCGTTTATCGCGTGCTGCCAGACCGCATCGAAACCGGGACTTTCCTGGTCGCGGCTGCGATTTCACGCGGTAAAGTGCTGTGCCGTAATACCCAGCCGGATACGCTGGATGCGGTGTTGGCGAAACTGCGTGATGCAGGCGCCGACATTGAAGTTGGCGCAGATTGGATTAGCCTTGATATGCACGGTAAGCGTCCAAAAGCGGTTAACATCCGCACGGCGCCGCATCCGGGCTTCCCAACTGACATGCAGGCGCAGTTTACGCTGTTAAACCTGGTGGCCGAAGGAACCGGTGTGATCACCGAAACCATCTTCGAAAACCGCTTTATGCATATCCCTGAGCTGATTCGTATGGGTGCGCATGCGGAAATCGAAAGCAACACGGCGATTTGTCACGGTGTTGAAACGCTGTCGGGTGCGCAGGTCATGGCAACCGATCTTCGTGCATCTGCGAGTCTGGTATTGGCGGGTTGTATTGCTGAAGGCACCACCATTGTGGATCGTATTTATCACATTGACCGTGGCTATGAGCATATCGAAGACAAATTGAAAGCGATGGGTGCAAATATCGAGCGCGTTAGCGGCGAATAATTGTTTCCAGCGTGGATTAAAAAAACCAGTCACGATAACGCGGCTGGTTTTTTTTCGGCTGTATGAGTTTCAGATCTTTTTACGATCCTTAGGCGATCGTATGCGTTGCTTACGATCCAGCAGCATGCCACTGGCAGGATCAAAGTAACGACTTGGCCAGATCTCTGCAGGATGAACCTTGATCGCATTGGCAATCAGCCACTCTCCTTTTGGCCATGGGCGCGACAGCGCATTGGCAAGCGTTGAAGAGCTCAGCCCTGATTGCCGTGATAATGCTGCCAGTGATGTGCCTTTCTTGCGTAGTGCAGCAATGATATCTGCCGGGTGCCAATCCTCTTTCCTTGCGTACATAACTTTCTTCTCCGTGTCCGTGTTGTTGCTTCATCTCTGCTGCAAAATATCTCTCCCATCGCAGAGCTATTTGGAAAAATATCCGGAATTTTATAGCAAATGTTTCCCATAAATTTCCAGTAATTGTTTGACCAGCACACGAAACTGCGTCGCTTTTCGCAAAAGCAATGCAAGGGATGTAAGTTAAAGAGGAGAAGGGGAGGAGAGGAAGCGGGGCCAATGCTGGCCCCATTGAAATCAGAAGTCGCGCTGTACTGACATGTGCGCCAGCGCTTCCAGTGCGCTACGCCATGGGCTTTCTGGTAATACCTGCAGCGCCGAGATGGCTTTATCAGCCTCTTCCTCAGCGCGTTTGCGGGTCCATTCCAGCGATCCCGTTTGTTGCATCGCCGCCAGTACCGGTTCCAGCAGATGGCGACCGTTGCCTTCTTCAATGGCTTTACGAATCATCTGCGTCTGTTCTGGCGTTCCATTGTGCATTGCATGCAGCAACGGCAGCGTCGGCTTACCTTCGCTCAGGTCATCACCGGTATTTTTACCCAGCGTTTCACCATCCGCGCTGTAATCCAGCAAATCATCGATAAGCTGGAAAGCCGTGCCAAGGTAGCGACCATAATCCTGCAACGCCTTTTCCTGCGCTGGCGTCGCATCGGCTAAAATCGCAGAAGCCTGTGAAGCCGCTTCAAAAAGGCGCGCGGTTTTGCTGTAGATCACCCGCATGTAGCTCTCTTCGGTGATATCCGGATCGTTGCAGTTCATTAACTGCAGCACTTCCCCTTCCGCGATCACGTTGACCGCTTCAGACATCAGCGCAAGGATCTTTAAGGATCCCATACTGGTCATCATCTGGAATGAGCGGGTATAAATAAAATCCCCTACCAGCACGCTAGCCGCATTACCAAATGCCGCGTTGGCCGTTGCTTTGCCACGGCGCATATCGGATTCATCCACGACATCATCGTGCAGCAGCGTGGCCGTATGGATAAATTCAATCAGCGCCGCATTGGTGATATGCAACGATCCCTGATAATTCAGCGCGCGTGCAGACAGCACAGCGATCATCGGACGGATGCGTTTTCCCCCGCCGCTGATGATGTAATAGCCCAACTGGTTAATCAGTGAGACTTCTGAATTCAGCTG
Source organism: Pantoea sp. GM01 (assembly GCF_000282675.1). Lineage (NCBI taxonomy): Bacteria > Pseudomonadati > Pseudomonadota > Gammaproteobacteria > Enterobacterales > Erwiniaceae > Pantoea > Pantoea sp. GM01. The sequence goes on from NZ_AKIU01000025.1 coordinate 100,554, forward strand.
CTCGAGGATGGTCTGGTTGACGGCCGCCATATCCTGCGCGGTTAATTCATTAATCTGTTCTAAGTTCATTCGTCTTTTCAGCTTTACTCGTTTTTTGCATGGTAAGCGCTTTACACAGCGTGAGTTCAGGTAATCTGTTACTGATTGTACTTGAAAAATCGGGTTGCGAAACGTTTGCATTCGCCTTGCGCTTTTTTTCTGCAAGAGAGTGCAAAGTGCTCTTGTCTTCTGCTGGAGTATTGCGTAGAATTCGCGCCCTATTGTGAATATTTATCGCGCCGCCTGATGAACAGAAAGGCACGCGCAGAAGCGGAGTTTTATATGTACGCGGTTTTCCAAAGTGGTGGTAAACAACACCGAGTAAGCGAAGGTCAGACCGTTCGCCTGGAAAAGCTGGACATCGCAACCGGTGAAACCATTGAGTTTGACCAGGTTCTGATGATCGCAAATGGCGAAGACGTGAAAATCGGCGCGCCACTGGTTTCAGGCGGTGTGATCAAGGCAGAAGTTGTTGCTCACGGTCGTGGCGAGAAAATTAAAATCGTTAAGTTTCGTCGTCGTAAACACTACCGTAAGCAAGCTGGTCACCGTCAGTGGTTCACAGATGTGAAAATCACTGTGATCGGCGCGTAAGAGGAGATCTGACAAATGGCACATAAGAAGGCTGGTGGCTCGACCCGTAACGGTCGCGACTCCAATGCAAAACGTCTGGGTGTAAAACGTTTCGGTGGTGAATCTGTTTTGGCAGGTAGCATCATCGTTCGTCAGCGTGGCACCAAATTCCACGCAGGTAGCAACGTAGGTTGTGGTCGTGACCACACCTTGTTTGCCACCGCAGACGGCAAAGTTAAATTCGAGATTAAAGGCCCGAACAACCGTAAATATATCAGCATCGTTGCTGAGTAAGGTTGTCGTGCTGCAGACGTTTACCGTCTGAATACACGAATGAAAGGCCCCGCAGCTTTGCGGGGCTTTTTACATTCTGCTGAAGCTTGCTGGATAACAGCGACGTTGCAGCACAGTTGTTGTACAATTTATGTACTCCTGGCTTTGCCAGTTTTGTATTATCCGCCGTCGGTCAGCGCAGAAGACCCTGGCGGACCCGTTTGCGGCCTGCAAGCTGCCGTGAACGACAGCGTGACGGAGAAATAAAATGAAGTTTGTAGATGAAGCGACGATCCTTGCGGTCGCGGGTGATGGCGGCAACGGTTGCGTAAGCTTCCGCCGTGAAAAATATATTCCAAGAGGCGGCCCGGACGGCGGCGACGGCGGCGACGGCGGCGACGTATATCTGTTGGCGGATGAAAACCTCAACACCCTGATCGATTATCGCTTTGAAAAGTCTTTCCGTGCCGAACGTGGCCAGAATGGCCAGAGCCGTGATTGCACCGGTAAACGTGGTAAAGACATTATTGTTAAAGTGCCAGTCGGTACCCGCGTAATTGACCAGGGTACGGGCGAAACGCTGGGCGACATGACGCGCCATGAGCAGAAGCTGATGGTGGCGAAGGGCGGTTGGCATGGACTGGGTAACACCCGCTTTAAATCATCGGTTAACCGTTCACCGCGTCAGAAAACCATGGGCACACCGGGCGAAAAGCGTGATTTGCAGCTGGAACTGATGCTGCTGGCTGACGTCGGTATGCTGGGTCTGCCGAATGCCGGTAAATCGACCTTTATTCGTTCGGTTTCTGCAGCCAAACCCAAAGTGGCGGATTATCCGTTTACCACTCTGGTACCAAGCCTTGGCGTAGTCCGCATGGATAGCGAAAAGAGCTTTGTTGTGGCCGATATTCCTGGCCTGATTGAAGGTGCAGCGGATGGCGCGGGTCTGGGTATTCGCTTCCTGAAACACCTTGAGCGTTGTCGTGTTCTGTTACACCTCATCGACATTGCACCAATCGACGAATCTGATCCGGTTGAAAATGCCCGCATCATTCTTGGCGAACTGGAAAAATACAGCGATAAGCTGTTCCAGAAACCACGCTGGTTAGTCTTCAACAAGACTGACCTGCTGAGCCGTGAAGAAGCGGAAAGCCGTGCTAAGGCGATTGCAGAAGCGTTGGGTTGGGAAGATAAATATTATCTGATCTCTGCCGCAAGCCGCGATGGCGTGACTGACCTGTGCTGGGATGTGATGAGCTTTATCATCGACAATCCTAAAGAAGCCGAGCTGGAAGAGAAACAGCCGGAGAAAGTGGCCTTCATGTGGGATGACTATCACCGTGAAGCCATGGAAACTGCGCAGGAAGTTGAAGAAGACGACGATTGGGATGATGACTGGGACGAAGAAGACGACGAAGGTGTCGAAATCATTTACCAGCGTTAATCGCAGCAGAAAAAGCGGCCAGATGGCCGCTTTTTTTATGTCCTAACCCAGCACCGCCACCGTCAAACGCGACGTACAGCACAGCTGATCGCGGGCGTTGCGGATCTCAATCTGCCAGCTCTGATTGCGCGCACCAAGGTGCAGCGGACGGCAAATCCCGCGCACTTCACCGCTGCTCACCGCGCGGTGGTGGCTAGCGCTGACTTCAATCCCCACCACACTTTTGCCTTCCTCAATACTGAGGTAACCGGCGATCGATCCCATCGACTCCGCCAGCACCACTGAGGCGCCGCCGTGCAGCAGGCCAAACGGCTGCTGCGTCCGGACATCCAGCGGCATGGTGGCCTCAAGGTAATCATCACCGATGGCGGTGAACACAATGCCCACGTGTGCCACCAGCGAGTTTTCACCCAGCTTATTTAGCGTCTCAAGATCGACCGATCGTTTCCAAATTGCCATCTGTTAGGATCCCAGCGTTGCGCCACCGTCGACCACAATATCCTGCAGTACCACGTGGCTGGCAAGATCCGAAGCGAGGAACATCACGTTAGCCACGATCTCCTGCGGCTTAGCGATCTTACGCAACGGAATCCCCAGCTTGTACTGATCCGGAAAGCCATTGATCATCTCCTGTTCCGCTTCAGGCGTATGCCACAGGCTGCGCTGCATATCGGTATCGGTCGAACCCGGTGACACGATATTGCAGCGCACGCCGAAAGGTGCCATCTCCAGCCCAACGGTCAGGCACAGGCTGCGCAGCGCCGCCTTGGATGCGCCATAGGCGGACATGCCGATGCGTGGTGCGTGCGCGGCGTTCGAGGCGATAGTGACAATCGCGCCCGCGCGCTGCTGGCGAAACACCGGCAAGGTTTGCTGGAACATATTGAACGCGCCACCGGCATTTACCGCCAAACAGGCTTGCCAATCCTCGAACGTCAGCTCATCAGTGCTGCCAATGCGCAGGATGCCGGCACCGTTTACCAGCACATCCAGACGGGGCTGATCCGCCAGCAAACGCTGGCAAACCGCTTTGACTTCAAGCGCATTCGCCACATCCAGCACTTGGGTAGTAAACGGATAGTCAGCCTGATCGAAACGCAGATCGAAGCCGATCACCTGTGCACCCGCCTGATGAAAGCTCAACGCCGTGTGATAACCAATACCTTTGCCCGCGCCGGTAACCCAGACGATTTTTCCACTGAAATCAAAGGCATTCATTTGGCTGGCACCCGTGACAGCAGCGCCCACCAGCCATCAATGGTTGGATTTTTAGCCAGGCTGACGAAATCGATATCGCTGTGCACCTGGCGCCAGCGCGCCGCCAGCGCCATGACGCGTACTGAATCCAGACCGTAATCGATCAGGTTCTCGTCATCCTCAGGCACATCGTCATCTTCCAGCAGCGGTAAAATCAGCGCGCGCAGATCGTCTTTGCTCAGCGGCAGCGGCATTAGATCGGCGGTCATTACCACTTTCCCACTGCGGCCAGCGGTGTAAGTCAGCGCCATCATGTGCTCTTCACGTGTAAAGTCGGCCAGCGCATCGGCCACCATAAACGGCTGAATGTTAAGCATAAAGGCGTCTGTCGCGGTGGTCAGGCAGCCAATGTGCGCGTAAACGCCGGTGATGATCAGCTGGTCGCGCCCCATTTCTTGCAGGATTGACTCAAGCGGCGAGCGCACAAATGCGCTGTAGCGCCATTTGGTCAGAACCTGGTCGTCCTGATCCGGTGCCAGCGCATCAACGATCTTCTGCTGATCCGGATGCTTGTTCAGGCCCGGTCCCCACATGTCGTTAAGCAGCGCGCGATCGGCATCGCTCTGCTCATTTGGCTGTGCGGTATAAAACACCGGAATGCCCTGCGCCTTGCAGTAGGCGCGTAGGCGCGCGATGTTTTCGACTACCTGATCCACCAGCGGGCTGTTTTCTCCCCAGAAATTGAGGAAGTACGCCTGCATATCGTGAATCAACAGCGCGGCACGCTGCGGTTCCAGTGCCCACTTCACTTTGTTGGTTGGAAGTTCTGTCGCTGCAGGCAGCGCATACGAATTGAGTTTTGGAATAGCCATTACATTCTCCGGAACAGGTCACGCTTGCGCTTGTTGATCGGCAAGCTGTTGGCGTAAACGTTTTTTATCCACCTTGCCGACTGGCGTCAGCGGCAGGGCATCTACGCAGGTAATACGGTCAGGTAATTTGAACTCGGCGACGCCCAGTTCACGCAGATGACGGCGCAGCGCCACCGCTTTAATCGGCTGGCTGGCGACGATAAAGGCACAGCTCTTTTCACCCATCAATTCATCGTTCATCGACACCAGCGCGGCGTGGATCACATCCGGATGGCGCTGCAGCAGATTTTCGATCTCTTCAGCTGCGATCTTCTCGCCACCGCGATTGATCTGATCCTTTTCGCGCCCTTGCACGGTGATATAACCCTGCGCGTTGATCTCAATCAGATCGCCGGAGCAGTAAAAGCCATTGGCGTCGAAGCTGGCGGCATTGTGTTCTGGGCTCTTGTAGTAGCCACGGAAGGTGTAAGGCCCGCGCGTCATCAGGCGACCGATGGTGCCGGTTGGCAGCGCATTGCCATGCTCATCCGCTACCCACACTTCATCGTCCGCAGAGATTGGGCGGCCTTGCGTGGTGAGAATGGTGTTCTCATCGTCGCCAAAGCGGGTGTAGTTCACCAAACCTTCGGCCATCCCGAACACCTGCTGCAGCTGACAACCAATCTCGCGCTGAATGCGTGCCGCCAGAGTTTCACCCAGTTTGGCGCCGCCCACCTGAATGCGTTGCAGCGAGGCCAGCTGTTGATTGCTGCCCCATTCCTGAATCGCCTGTAACCACAGGCTCACTGCCGGCGGCACCAAACCGGTATCCGTCACCTGATGCTTTTCAATCAGCGGGAAACACAACGTAGCGCTGGGATCGGCGGCCAGAATCACCTGTCCACCCGCGTAAAATACGCCGAGTGAACCGGGTGAACTCATCGCAAAGTTATGCGGGGCGGGCAGGGCGATGAGATAGCGCGTATCGGCGGTTACCTCACAGATCTCATCACTGGCGCGGATGCTGTAGTAATAGTCGTTGTGGGTGCGCGGAATCAGCTTCGGTGTACCGGTGCTGCCGCCGGAGAGCTGGAAAAACGCGACTTCATCGGCGGCGGTTGGCGTGGCGACGAAATCACCCGCGGCTTCCGCCATCAGCGCTTCCAGCGTGTTTTCCGGCTGGTTGTCATTACGCAGAATCACCTGCTGCAGCGAAGGCTGCGCGGCGCAAAGGGCGCTGATAAAGGTGTCGTCAGCAAACAGTGCATGGGTGCGATCGGCAATCAGCAGCTTAGGTTCGATCTGCGCGGCATAGGCGCTGAGTTCGGTACGCTGATGGCTGAACAGGGCGAAAACTGAGGCTACGCCGAGCTTAAACAGTGCGAATACCGTGACATAAAAATCAGCCACATTGCCGAGCTGTACCAGCGCGGTATCGCCATTCTGCAAGCCGCGCCGCTGCAGCGCGGCGGCCAGATTGCTGCTTAGCACATCCATGTCGCGATAGCTGATTTGACGATCGCCATCAATCACCGCAATGGCATCGTTGTGCTGATGACGCGCCAAAATATCGGTCATCGGCACATCCAGCCAGTAGCCTTTTTCGCGGTAGCGCGCGGCCAGATCGTCCGGCCAGCGAGTATAGGGAATGCTCATGCTCTTTCCTTTATTGCAGTCCAAAGGCGCGCAACATGGTATCCAGCTTCACGCCGGTTTCGCGCCATTCTGATTCGGGTTGGGAGTCGGCCACAATGCCCGCGCCGGCAAACAGCCGTACACGCGTGCCATGCACGGTACCGCAGCGGATGGTGACGACCCATTCGCCATTGCCTTCGCTATCGCACCAGCCGACGATGCCGCCAAACAGTTGGCGATCAAAGGGTTCCAGCTGCTGAATCAACTGTTGGGCACGTTGATGCGGAAAGCCGCTCAGCGCCGGCGTTGGATGCAGCAGGCAGGCCAGCGACAGGGCGTTTTCGCGCTCGTCCTGAACTTCGCCGTCGATTTGCGTCGCCAGATGCCACAGCGTAGCGGTGGTGATCAGCGAAGGCGTGGACGGTACCGAGAGCAAACGGCTGCGCGGCTGCAGCGTGGTACGCATCGCGTCGGTCACCAGTTTGTGTTCATGGCGATCTTTGCTGGAATCCATCAGCGTGTTACCTGCCGCGCGATCCTGCTGCACATCGCCATGATTGCGCCGCGCAGAGCCCGCCAGTGGGCAGGAGCTGAAATCGCGCCCCTGTTTACGCAGCATCAGTTCCGGGCTGGCACCGATCAGCGCACCGCCTTGCGGCAGCGGCAGATGGAAATGGTAGCTATTCGGGTTCTGCGCAATCACGCGCTGCATCAGCGCCCCAGTATCAACCGGCTGCTCAGTGACGATATCCATCAGGCGCGACAGCACCACTTTATCGAGATCGCCGCGCTGCGTGGCCGCTACCGCATCTGCCACCATATCGATAAAGACATCGTGGTCCGGCACCGGCGTGCGGCGACGCACCTCAGGCAGATCGCTGATGCCTTGCGGCAGTGCGTTTTGCAGGTCGTCACGATTAAAGGTCTGATAAGACTCGGGAATAAACAAAGCCGCAGGTTGGCTGACATCGAATGGAATCGCGCCGACCAAAATCGGATTGGCGATGCCCTGTTTTTTCGCGGCGTCAAAGTGCTGACGCAGCTGTTGTTGGAAATCACCCTGCAGCGACGCGGCGTCATGTACCGGCGTGGTAATAGTGGTATAGCATCCTTGCGTTGCCAAACTGCGCCACGGCGAGGTAAACAGGAAACCACGGCTTAGCGCGGAATAATCCTTCAGCCAGGCATTTTCAAACGTGGAAGATTCCACCATAATTTTCACCTATAAATGATAAGATTATTAAGAATGATTATCATTTTTATTATGGGCCTGTAACCTACGTCGATTGGGCAAAAGTGTCAATCCATTCGCGGGATTTCAGCTGCGTTTAACCGTAATCAGGTGCGGAAGCCAATCAGGGCAATATGCTAAAAAGTGGACCAAAACTTATGAATAAATGCGGTTTTTGGGGTATTGCAGCCCTATTGTGTGTTTTCCAGACGTTCGCCAGCGTCGCGCACGCCGAACAAGCCTGGCCGCGCACCGTTCAGGGCGCTAACGGACCGCTCACCTTAAGCAAAGCGCCGCAGCGCATTGTCTCCACCAGCGTGACACTGACCGGATCGCTGTTGGCGATTGATGCGCCGGTCATCGCCTCGGGCGCCACGGCCCCCAATAGTCGCCTGGCCGACGATCAGGGTTTCTTCCGTCAGTGGAGCGACGTGGCCAAACAGCACCAGCTCAAACGCCTGTACATCGGCGAGCCAAGTGCCGAAGCAGTTGCAGCAGAAGCGCCGGATCTGATTATCGTCAGCGCCACCGGCAATGATTCCGCCATCAAACTCGCCGACCAGTTCTCTGCCATTGCGCCGACGCTGGTGGTCAACTATGACGACAAAAGCTGGCAGGATGTGGTTACGCTGCTAGGCCAAGCCACCGGCCACGACGTGCAGGCTGCACAGCGTGTTAAAGCCTTTGACGATCGCGAAGCGGCGCTGAAGAAAGCTATCACGCTGCCACCGCAGCCGGTCTCCGCCATGGTGTGGAACGGTGGAGGACGTGCGGTCAACCTGTGGACCGCCGCCTCAGCGCAGGGCAAGCTGCTGGAACAACTGGGTTTCACCCTGGCGATGCCGCCGGCAAGTGTGGCGCAGAGCCACAGCATGGGACAGCGTAAAGATATCGTTCAGCTATCGGGTGAAAACGTCGCCAGCGGCCTGACGGGTAAAACCTTCCTGCTATTTGCCGCCGACGATAAAACCACGCAGTCGGTGCTGGGCAATCCGTTCCTTGCACAGAACGCCGCAGTACAAGGCAAGCAGGTTTACGCGCTGGGTGTTGATTCGTTCCGTCTCGATTACTACAGCGCCAGCAATCTGCTGGCGCGTCTGGAAAAACTGTTCGTTAAATCATGATGCCTGTTCCGCCAGCTCCGGTGCTGGCGGATGATAACGACGTAAACGCCCCATCATCAACCACATCCCGATGCCCAGCAGCGCCGCCGCAAAGCCAAACACGGCGGCGGCCTGCGGTGGCAGCAGCCATGAACCCATCGCACCAATCACTGCCGCACCTATCGCGTCGCCGGTGACGTTCTGTGCCGTCCACAACCCGTTGATACGGCCTAGCAAATGATCGGGTGTTAGCGCCTGAATCATTGCGTACTGCACCAGGCTATTGATGGCGCTGAAGTAGCCGAAGGCCACCAGACAAGCTAACGCCAGCGGCAGATTCGGCATCAGGCTAAACAAGCCAAGGGCGATAAACGCCGCAATCGCGCTGCCGAGCACCAGCTGTCCCGGACGTGCAGCGTGCTTGAGTTTACCGCTGGTGAAGGCGCCCACCGCCGCACCGAGCGGCACTGCGGCGTAGAGCAAACCCAGCTGGTCAGCACTCACTGACCAATGGGGCGCGAGTGCGGGATAGAGCACCCGCACTGCGCTGGCTAAGGTCACCAGCGCACCAATCAGCGCCACCATGCCGACAATCGGGCTGGCAAAGAGAAACTGCACGCCAGCGGCGAGGGATTTGAGCGGATGTTCGCGCGGCTGCGGCGGAGGCGGCAAGTTCGGTAATTTTAACAGGGTTAGCACCGTAAGCAGCGTGCCGAACGCGGCGAGTCCGTAGTTCCAGGTCACGCCACCGTGGGCAATCACCAGACCGGCAATCGCAGGTGACAAAATCGAGCCAAAGCGCACCGTTAACATGGTGATGGCTCCGGCCTGCATAATATTTTCCCGCCCCACCAGCGCGGGCGTGGCGGCTAACAGTGCAGTGACGCCGATCGCCCCGAAGAAACCATCCCAGAAGCCCAGCAGATAAACGGCGATTAACGAAGGTTCCGGCAGCGCCGCATTGATCGCCAGCGCGATAAAGCCCAGCCCGCAGGTTGAACGGGCGAAAAGAATCAGCTTCTTACGCTCATGGCGATCCGCCAAAACGCCGCCGGTCAGCAGACCAATAAACATGCCCGTAGCGGCCAGCGTCACCGCCAATCCCACCAGCAGCGGTGAATTTGTCATGTGCTGGATCTGCACCGGAACCGCGACGGCAAGCATGCCGAGCGCGACAATCGAGATAAAGCGCGCAATAAATACCGCGCGAAAAGCCGGATGGGTTTTCAGCAGTGAGAGATCGATAAAGTGGGATGATTTGTTCATAGGTTCGCCTTTTTGCACCAATTTTCCTCATCGTCCGCGAGGCGAGTCATGGTAACATAGCTAAACGCGAGTAATAACGATAACCATTATCAAGTTGCATCGCGCATGCGACGACGTTGAACAGTGAAGGTTTAGAACGCTATGCGCCAGATCCGTGCATTGGCAGGCTCAGGGATTCTGCTCTTGCTCCTCATCGCGCTCAGCTTAATGCTGGGAGCAAAATCAATACCGCTTCCCGATGTTTATCATTCGCTTACCTCCAGCTGTAATAGCGCGGAGTGTGTGATTGTGCGTGACGCGCGCTTGCCGCGCACCCTGGCTGGTTTGCTGGCGGGCGTGGCGCTCGGGCTGGCCGGTGCTTTGATGCAGAGCCTGACGCGCAACCCGCTGGCCGATCCCGGCATTCTCGGCGTCAATGCCGGTGCTGGTTTCGCAGTGGTGATTGGCATTGCGCTGTTTGGTGCAGATTCGCCGGTAGATTGGCTCGGCTTCGCTTTTGCGGGCGCACTGCTCTCTTCGTTGCTGGTGGCATTGACCGGTGCGATTGGCGGTGGCCGCGTCAATCCGGTACGTCTTACGCTGGCGGGCGTCGCGCTGGGCGCAGTGCTGGATGGGCTGACGTCTGGCCTTTCACTGCTCAATCCTGACATCTATGATCACCTGCGTTTCTGGCACAGCGGCTCGCTGGATATCCGTAACTTTACCGTGCTGCGCACACTGTTTCCGGCGGTGCTGGTGGGCAGCGTGGTAGCGATTTGTCTGTCGCAGGCGCTCAACAGCCTCAGCATGGGCGGCGATATGGCCACCGCACTCGGTACGCGCGTGGGGCGGACCCAGCTGCTTGGCCTGCTGGCGATTGCGCTGCTGTGCGGTGCTGCGACGGCGGCGGTGGGGCCAATTGCCTTTGTCGGTCTGATGACGCCGCACTTTGCCCGCTGGCTGGTGGGCAACGATCACCGCTGGATGCTGCCGGCGACGGCGCTTATCACGCCGATTCTGTTACTCGCCGCCGATATTCTTGGCCGCCTGCTGGTGGCGGGGGAGCTGCGGGTTTCCATCGTCACGGCAATGCTCGGAGCGCCGATGCTGATTGTACTGGTGCGCCGCAAACTGGGCCGGGGTGCGCTATGACGCGTCGAACCTGGTTACACGCGCTATGGCTGCTGCTTTGCTGCGCAGTGCTGGCGTATCTGGCGATGACGCGCGGGGCATTGCAGATTAGCGGCGAACAAATCGGGCAGCTGCTGCTCGGTCAGGGCGCCGGTAACGTCAAACTGATCGTGCTGGAGTGGCGCTTGCCGCGCGTGCTGATGGCGCTGCTGATTGGTGCCGCATTAGGCATCAGCGGAGCGATTTTTCAGTCGCTGCTGCGCAATCCGCTCGGCAGTCCGGATATTCTCGGCTTTAACACCGGCGCATACAGCGGCGTGCTGGTGGCGCTGGTGCTGTTCAATCAAAGTGTAACGGCGATGACCGGCGCGGCACTGATTGGCGGCATCGCCACGGCGGCGCTGGTGTACCTGTTTGCCTGGCGCAACGGGGTGGAAACCTTCCGGCTGATTATCGTTGGTATCAGCGTGCGCGCGCTGCTGATGGCGTTGAATTCGTGGCTGATTATCAGCGCCTCGCTGGAGTCGGCGCTGAGTGCCGGCTTGTGGAGCGCCGGATCGCTTAACGGGATTACCTGGGCGAAAACGCCGCCGGTGATTGCCGTGCTGCTGCTGGCATTAGTGCTGATGGCGCTGCTGGCGCGGCGTATGCGCCTGCTCGAGATGGGTGACGATACCGCCAATGCGCTTGGCGTGCCGGTGGAGCGCAGCCGGATGTGGCTGATGCTGATTGGCGTGGTGTTAACGGCAGCATCAACGGCGCTGGTGGGACCGATTTCGTTTGTCGCGCTGCTGGCGCCGCAAATTGCACGGCGTCTTGGCGGCGGTATTAAAGGTGCATTGCCGCTGGCAGCGCTGTGTGGCGCGTTGTTGCTGATTGCCGCTGACTTCGCCGCACAGCATCTGTTCCTGCCTTATCAATTACCGGTTGGCGTAATTACCGTCATCCTTGGTGGACTTTATCTGATGGCTTTACTGGTGCGGGAGGCGCGACGCCAATGATCGATATCCCTTCACGTCTGCGTGGCGAAGGTTTGACGCTGGGCTACGACAAAAAAGTGGTGGCAGAAAATTTATCGGTAGCGATTCCCGAAGGGGAGCTGACGGTGATTATCGGCCCCAACGCCTGCGGAAAATCGACGCTATTACGTACGCTCAGCCGTCTGCATACCCCACTGAAAGGGGAAGTCTTGCTGGATGGCGAAGCGATTGCGCGCTATCCGACCAAAGAGGTGGCGCGCCGCCTTGGCCTGCTGCCACAGAGTTCGAATGCGCCTGCCGGCATTAGCGTCACGGAGCTGGTGGCGCGCGGGCGTTATCCGCATCAGGCGCTGTTTGGTCGCTGGCGCGCGGAAGATGAAGCTGCGGTGCAACAAGCGATGCGCGCCACGGGCGTGTGCGATTTAGCGCAGCAGTCGGTGGATACCTTATCGGGCGGGCAGCGTCAGCGCGTGTGGATCGCCATGGTACTGGCGCAGGAAACGCCGCTGCTGCTGTTGGATGAGCCGACCACCTGGCTGGACATTACGCATCAAATTGAGTTGCTGGAGCTGATGCAGGAGCTGAATCAGCAGCATGGTCGTACGCTGGTGGTGGTGCTGCACGATCTCAATCACGCCTGCCGCTATGCCACGCACTTGATTGCGATGCGTTACGGCAAGATTGTCGCCGAGGGGAAACCGGCGGAGATCGTGACGCCAGCGTTGATCGAGCAGGTATATGGTTTGCGCTGCGTGATTGTGGAAGATCCGGTGGCGCATACGCCGATGATTGTGCCGCTGGGGCGCGGGCGGTAGTTAAGTAAGGTGCACGCTGTCCCTCACCCCAACCCTCTCCCGCAAGCGGGCGAGGGAGCCGCCCGAGCGAAGCAAAATTAAGTGCTCGAGCGATTTCAAAGTAGTGTGCGTATCTCACCCCGATCTGCGATCGGTTCCCTCTCCCGCTTGCGGGCGAGGGAGCCGTCCGAGCGAAGCAAAATTAAGTGCTCGAGCGATTTCAAAGTAGTGTGCGTATCTCACCCCGATCTGCGATCGGTTCCCTCTCCCGCTTGCGGGAGAGGGCTAGGGTGAGGGAAACAGCGCTACTTCAGCAACCGCTGCAACAGTGGCCCAATCTGCTCAAACATTTGCGGTGAAATGATCTCCACGTGGGCGCAATCCATCGGCCATACCTCTAGCTCATCCACATAGGGTGCCCAGGCACGACGCGCATCTTGTCCCGGCTGCTGCGTCTGCTCGGCGAGGAACAGCGTGGCGCGACCGTTAAAACGCGCACTGCGCGCGGTAGCCAGCAGGCGCACTGAACTGGCGTAGTTAGCCTCGATGGTATCAAACATCGCGCGCATCTCTTCACCGGCCTGATGGCGCTGTGCAGCGATAAACTGCTCGCGTTCGCGATTCACCTCTTCCAGCACCGCAGGATCCAGCACGTTCTCGCCGCGCTTCTCATCCCAGTTTTGCGTTTCTGGCGGCCAGGTATCCAGCAAGCCAAGGAATGCGACCTCTTCGCCCGCCGCTTCCAGCCGTGCTGCAATGCCTTGTGCCAGCGTGCCGCCGAGTGAATAGCCGAGGAAAGAGTAAGGCCCGTGCGGCTGCACCTCGCGCAGGGTGTGCAGATGCGCCTCGCACACCTCATCCAGATGCGTGCTCTGGTTCAGCGGGCTGTTGATATCCGGCGACTGAATGCCGATCAGCGACCAGCTCGGATCGAGATAGCGTTGCAAGATGCTGAACTGCCAGGCAAAACCTGACGCCGGATGGAAGCAGAATAGTGTTGGGCCGTTGCTCTGACGCAGCGGCAGCACCGCTTCGAAGCCAGCCTGCTGATGTGATTGTGCATCACTGAGCAGTGTCGCCAGTTTCTCTACCGTCGAGGCCACCATAATCTGCCCCACTGAAACCGGCTGTTGCAGCTCGCGACGCAGCTGCGCCGCTAAGCGCATCGCCAGCAGCGAATGACCGCCAAGGGCGAAAAAGTCATCCTGCGCGCTGATGGCATCGCGTGCCAGCAGCTGGCAGAAGGCATTTGCCAGCGTGGTTTCCAGACCAGCGTAGGGGGCACGTCCCGCGCTGGCACTGGCGGATTCTGGCAACGGCAGCGCTTTGCGATCCAGCTTGCCATTGCTGCTGAGCGGGAAAGCATCAAGCTGCACAATGGCAACGGGCACCATATGCGCGGGCAAGCGTTGCGCAAGCGCCTGACGTAATGCTTCGCCATCAACCGGCTGCGCGGCTAGCACGTAACCCACCAGCTGGCGTGCATCACCCTGTGCTGCCGCGCCGACCAGCACCACGGCGTGCGTTACCGCTTGCTCAATGCCCGGCTGGGCGCTGAGCACATGATCAATTTCATTCAGCTCGATACGCTGACCGCGAATCTTTAGCTGATCGTCGCTGCGGCCGAGATATTCCACCGCACCGTTATCCAGCCAGCGCGCCACGTCGCCGGTGAGGTACATGCGCTCGCCGGGGCTGAAGGGATCGGCAATAAAGCGGCTGGCAGTAAGATCGGGACGACCAAGATAACCATGCGCCAGCTGTACGCCGGTTAAATAGAGATCGCCCGCGATGCCCGGCGGTACCGGCTGCATGCGGGCATCGAGGATGCGCAGCCCGGTGTTCCACACCGGGAAACCAATCGGCACGCTGGCCCCTTCGACGGCAGCCAATGCATCACCAAACGCCGGATACCAGCTGACATCCACTGCGGCTTCGGTTGGACCATACAGATTGTGCAACGGCACTCGCGTCAGAGTTTCCCACTCGCGAGACAAGTCGGTCGGCAGCGCTTCACCGCTGCAGAACACGTTGCGCAGGCTGGCACAGCAGGCAATCGCCTGTTGATCATCAAGGGCCGCGACAAAGGCCGCCAGCATCGAGGGTACGAAATGCGTGGTGGTGACTTTGTAGCGGGCAAACAGTTGCTGCAGTGCTTCAGGATCGCGATGCGCCTCTGGCGGCGCCATCACCAACTGCGCGCCGACCAGCAGCGGCCAGAAGAATTCCCATACTGAAACATCGAAGCTGCTCGGCGTTTTTTGTAAAACCACATCATCGGCTTGCAGCGGGTAGCGATCCTGCATCCACAACAGGCGATTGACGATGGCTTCATGGCCTACCATCACCCCTTTAGGACGGCCGGTAGAACCTGAGGTGTAGATGATGTAAGCACCATCCTGCGGCGTCGGCGCGCTGGCCGGTTGTGGCGCAGTTGGCGTGCTATACAGCGCATCAAAATGCAGCTGATTGACCGACGCGATGGCGCGAAAGCGCGCGCTGAGTGCCGCGCAGGTGATCAGCGTTTTCGGTGCGGCATCTTCCAGCATCAGCTGCAGGCGATCGTCGGGATAGCCGGTATCGAGTGGTAAATACGCGGCGCCAAGCGAAACAATTGCCTGCAATGCCAGCGACAGCTGCACTGAGCGCGGCAACGCTACCGCGACAATATCGCCGCGCTGCACGCCTGCGGCAGTCAAATCCGCCGCCAGCGAAAATACCTGCTGTTGCATTTGGTGATAGTTCAGCTGGTGCTGCGCATCCGCGAGCGCCGGGGCATCCGGCGTACGTGTCGCCTGCTGGGCCAGCAGCGAGGCCAGCGTTTCTGCCGGCAGCGGATAAGCGGTTTGGTTAATCGCGGTAATCTGTGCGTGTTCCTCAGCGGTGAGCAGATCGAGTTCGCCACACGGGCGATGCGGTTGCTCTGCCAACTGATTCAGCAGCAAGGCAAAGCGGCTGGCGTGACGCTGCAAGGTCTGTTCGCTGTAGCGCTCGGCATTGGCCAGCAGCTCAAGGGTTAATTCACCTTGCTCACTGATATAGATAGCGATTTCCAGGTCGCGTACCGGTCCGGAAGCCAGTTGATGGGTGATGCCCTCAACGCCGGCGAAATCGAGCTGGTAATCAAACATTTTCAGGTTGATCACCGGACCGTAAAGCGGATCGCCATCGCCAAGACGACCGAGATCGCGCTGCACCTGTTCGGCGTCATAGCGCTGATGACGGCGCATCTTTTTCACTTCACCCGCCAGCTGCGCGGCGAGGGCGCTCAGTGGCTGCGTGGGATCGTAATGCACCGCCATCGGCAATACGTTGATCACTGGACCGGTAGCGCACAAGGCGGCGGAACCGATACGACGCATAAAGATGAAGCCGGCGGCAAAGTCGTTTTGGCCGCTGAGACGTGCCAGCCACAGCGCAACAAGGGCGAAGGCAAGATCGGCGGCGCTGGATTGCGGGTGCTGCTGCACCAGCGTTTGAAAGGTGCTGCGATCCAGCGTCACGCTGTGGCGAAGTAGATCGGTGCTGGCGGTTTGTCCGGCAAGCGGTAGCGGCGAGAGGGACGCCGGTGACGGCAGCGCCGCCCCTTTTTCGCGCCAGAACTGGCTGTCACGCGTGAACGAGGAGGATTCGCGATACCGCTGATACTCTTCAACCACCTCGCTAAACGGGATAAACGGCGTCGGTTCGGCCGACTGCTGGTGCACTGCGGCGCTATAGAGGTTAGCGATGCGGCGCGTCAGTGCGGTAAAGCTGAAGCCATCCACCACCAAATGGTGATAGCGCTGATACCAGAACCAATGCTGCTCGCCGAGGCGGAACAGGCAGTGATGCCACAGTTTTGCGCCGCTCAGCACGCGCAGATCGCTGTTCATATCTTCGCGCATCAGCACGCGTGCTGTGGCGACGGCATCGGCCTCGCCGCGCAGATCGATAATCTGCGGCGGACTAAATTGTTGTGGCTGGAGCCACTGCAACGCTTCGCCTTCCACTTCGCCGAAGGCCATGTTTAGCGTATCGGCTTCCTGCATGCCCGCGACAATTGACTGGGCGAGTAAGGCGCTATCAATGTCGCCGCGCAGCTCGACAAAGTGCGCTACCGCGTAAGCGTTGCGGTGCGGGGACAGCTGATCGGCAATCCAGATACCGGGCTGTGCCGCGACTAACGGCAGGGTTTGTTGGTCAATCATAGATTTATTCATCAGGGATTCGGACATGGATGCTCCGGTTGATTCAACAGGGCTTGTAAGCCACTCAGCAGGCCACCGCGCCAACAGAGCGCGTCATGCCCGCCTTCCACCGGCTGGTAATGCACCTGATAACCGGCAGCGTGCAGTTGCTGCTGTAACTGTTGATTAGCTTGCAAAATTAAGCCTTCGCGCTTGCCCGCTTCCAGCCAGAAGCGCAGCGGCTGGCGTGGTGTAAGGCCACTCTCCAGCGCCTGTAGCAGCCAACCGTGCGGATTGCCGCGTTCCGGCCACCAGAAGGAGCCGGAGAGGCTGAGCGCATTGCCAAAGGTTTCCGGCCAGTGCAGCGCGGCATATACCGAGGCGAGGCCGCCAAAACTTTGCCCGGCGACGATGGTGCTATCGGCCTGCTGGCGATAGGGTACTGATTGGGCAATCTGCGGTAGGAGTTCTTGCTGGAGAGCTTGCCAAAACTGCGCATTGCACGGCAGCTCGCGGCTGCGGTGGTCGCGGTCGATGATATCGATAAACAGATATACCGCAGGCGGCAAGGTGCCGGCATCGGTAAGCTGCTGCAGCGGCCCGGCAATCGGCATGTTGTGCGCCCAGAATTGCCCATCCAGCAGGATCGCCAGCGGACGCTGCGCGGGATTGGCGTCGCCGGTGGTGTAAATCCATACCTTGCGGCTGTTGCCCAATATTGCGCTGTGCCATTGCTGCTGTTGCAGCTCCACGGCTGGCGCCGTGCCCTTATCTACCGCTTGCCATACCTGCTGATTCGGGGCCTGCGGCAGATGCAGCGGTGAGACACTCATGCCACGTCCGCCAGACCAGCCGCGTAAATCATTCAGCGGATCGGCCTGTGCTGTGGGGAATTTATCGCGCCACCAGTTGCGCAGCGAAGACATGTCGGCTTCACCAGAAAAGTCGGTGGCCTGTTCATCGGGCATTAAACAGTAGCTGCCGCGCCAGTTAGCCGGTAGCGAAGTCTGCCAGTACCAGACGTTAGTGCCCGTCACGCGCATCAGCGACTGTGGTGGGCGGCGCTGGTGGTGATCGGTGACGCCGGTAATGTTGATCCATACGCGCTGGGTCGACGATTGTGTTTCATCACCTTGCGGGTCGCGCCAGAAGAAGGTGACCTGACATTGGCCATCGTCTGCTAACTCAATACGGGGAATCCCCTGGGATTGTTGCGCCTGCCACCAGGCTGCACTGCCGGTTACATCATTTCGCCAGGTCATAGGGCTGCCAGTCGGTGTTTACGCGGAGATTTACATAAGCTTGATGAATAATACTATTGATAATAATTTGCATTTGCAATAGGGTGACTGCGCTCAAAAATGAGCACGCTCGTTCCGCCTGATGCTTACCGTTCGGTAAGGTTGCGCTACGGATGGTTTGAAGGGTCTGGAACTGGGCGCGATAGGAACAGGGATCTTCTCACCGGCTCGCCAGTCAGCATGCAACGGCTTTTGCTGGCCATCCAGGAACGTATAAAATGAAAAATTACTCGCGGTTATCATTAGCTATTCTTCTTGAATTGGGGCTCAGCGCCTCACTGCTCTCCAGCGGCGCCTGGGCGGCAGAGACTTCCTCCAGCAAAACCTCAGCGAGCACCACTGACGCACAATCGATGGACGGCGGCACCTTAATGGTTACCGCGCAGCAGCAGAACCTGCAGGCGCCGGGCGTCTCAACCATCACCGCCGACGAAATCAAAAAGCATCCGCCCGCGCGCGATGTATCAGAAATTATCCGTACCATGCCAGGCGTGAACCTGACCGGTAATTCCACCAGCGGCCAGCGCGGCAACAATCGCCAGATCGATATTCGTGGCATGGGCCCAGAAAATACCCTGATCATGGTGGATGGCATGCCGATCACCAGCCGCAACTCGGTGCGCCTTGGCTGGCGTGGCGAGCGTGATACGCGCGGTGATACTAACTGGGTGCCGCCGGAGATGATCGACCATATCGACGTGATTCGTGGACCTGCAGCGGTGCGTTACGGTAACGGCGCAGCGGGCGGCGTGGTGAATATCATCACCAAAAAACAGACCGATCAGCAGTGGCACGGTTCATGGAACACCTATTACAACGTGCCAGAACACAAAGCCGAAGGCGCCACTAAACGCACCAACTTCAGCCTGGAAGGACCGCTGGGCGATGATTTCAACTTCCGTTTGTACGGCGGTTTAGCCAAAACGCAGGCCGATGCCTATGACATCAATGAAGGTCATGCGGCGGCGCGTACCGGTAGCTATACCGGCAGTTATCCATCGGGCCGCGAAGGCTCGGTGAATAAAGATATTAATGCATTACTGAGCTGGGCATTTGCGCCGATGCAAACGCTGGAGCTACAGGCCGGCTTCAGCCGTCAGGGCAACCTTTATTCCGGCGATACGCAGAACACTAACACCAGCGCGCTGGTGAAAAGCCTGTACGGTGATGAAACCAACCGCCTGTATCGTCAAAACGTCTCACTGAAGTGGACCGGCGCGTGGGATAACGGCGTCAGTACCAATACCTACGCGCGTTATGAGAAAACCCGCAATTCGCGCATCAACGAAGGTTTGGCGGGCGGCACCGAAGGTATCTTCTCCAACAGCGGTTTTAACACCATTCAGCTGGATGATGTGCTGCTGCACAGCGAAGTCAGTATTCCGTTTGAACTGCTGTTTAATCAAACCGCGACGCTGGGTACCGAATGGAACCAGCAGCGCATGAAAGATGGTTCATCCAACGCCCAGGCGGCGAACTACGGCGCGGTGCCGGGCATCGACAACACTGGCCGCAGCCCCTATTCCCAGGCGGAGATTTTTTCACTGTTCGCTGAAGACAACATGGAGCTGACCGACAGCACCATGCTGACGCCCAGCCTGCGTTTCGATCACCACTCAATTGTGGGCAATAACTGGAGCCCGTCGCTCAATTTGTCGCAAGGTCTGGGCGATGACTTCACGCTGAAGATGGGCATCGGGCGCGCTTATAAAGCGCCGAGCCTGTATCAAACCAACCCAAACTATCTGCTGTACAGCAATGGCCAGGGTTGCGCTGCCAGCACCGGCGCCTGTTATCTGCAAGGTAACAGCGATCTGAAAGCCGAAAACAGCATCAACAAAGAGGTGGGACTGGAGTGGAAACACGAAGGTTATCAGGCCGGTTTGACCTGGTTCCGCAACGATTATCGCAACAAGATCGAAGCCGGTTACTCGCCAGCGGGCAAAGCCTCTAACGGCACCACCGATATTTATAAGTGGGAAAACGTACCGAAAGCGGTGGTGGAAGGGCTGGAAGGTACGGTTAACGTGCCGTTCTCCGACAGCGTGACGTGGAACAACAACTTCACCTATATGCTGCAGAGTAAGAACAAAGAGACCGGCGATCGCTTATCGGTGATTCCGGAGTACACGCTGAACTCGACGCTGAGCTGGCAGGCAACGCAGGATTTGTCGCTGCAAACCACGCTGACCTGGTACGGCACGCAAACGCCGAAGAAGTATGATTACAAAGGTAATGCTTCAACCGGCAGCGCGACTGATAAAGTCAGTCCTTACTCGATTATCGGCATGAGCGGCACCTACGATATCAACAAGTACGCCAGCGTCACGGTGGGTATCGATAATCTGTTCGATAAGCGTCACTATCGTGAGGGCAATGCGCAAACCACCGGCAACGCCAACACCAACTCTTATCTGTATGGTGCGGGTGCCAATACCTATAACGAATCAGGTCGTACTTACTTTATGAGCCTGAATACCCACTTCTAAGGCGAGTTAGCCAATAAGTTGATGCGGTAAATAGCAGCGGGCAATCAGTCCGCTGCTATCCTCACGATTGACCAGTTCCAGCCTGCCGCGATGCATCTGCACGATGCGCAGCACGATATTCAGACCCAGCCCGCTACCGCCGTAACGCTGATCGCGTCGACGGAATGCCTGCGTCAGCTCTTCCGCGGCGGCGGCATCAATGCCCGGTCCCTGATCCCACACTTCAATAATCACCTGCTGCTTGTCCTGCTGCATTTTCACCGCGACCTCGCTGCCTTCCGGGCTGTAGCGTGAGGCGTTCTCCAGCAGATTGCGCAGCATCAAACGTAGCAGCACCGCTTCGCCTTGCTGCGGCACATCGTTGACCTGCGGCCAGTGCAGCGTTTGCTGGCGCTGTTGCAACAGCTCTGCCATTTCCGGTTCCAGCGGCTGCATGATGTCTTTCTGCCACAGCAACTGCTGATAGTGACCGCCAGCCAGCGCCTGACCGGCGCGCGACAGCATCAGCAACTGCTCAACGGTGTGCATCAGCTGGTCGATGCGTTCGATCAGCATTCCGCTTTGCGGCACGTTCTGCTGGTGCAGCAGCTCCAGATGCAGGCGCAATCCCGCCAGCGGCGTGCGCAGCTCGTGCGCCGCGTCGGCGGTGAATAATCGCTCCTGCTGTAGCGTGTGATCGAGGCGTGAAAATAGCTGGTTGATCGCGGTGGTGACCGCCACGATCTCATCCATCTCGGAATAGACCGGCAACGGCGTCAGGTTATCCGCTGATCGGTGTGCGAGGCTGTCTTGCAGCGATTTCAGCGGGCGGATGATCCAGGTAATCGCCCAAAACGACAGTAGCAAGGTGAGGGCGACCATCACTAAGGAGGGCAGAAGCAGCGAGGCGATCGCTTCGCGAATCTCATTTTCGACGCGATCGTTACGCGCCTGAGCGGAAAGCGTTTCATTGACTAAAAAACTGATCTGCTCGCGGCTCTCATGCCACAGCCAGATGGCGCTCATCACCTGACAGGTGAGGAGAATCAGCGCCAGCATAATCAGTAACCGCTGACGCATGCTGTTCATTCGCGGAGTTCCAGACGATAACCGACGCCGCGCACGGTTTTGATACGATCTTTTCCCAGCTTGCGACGCAGATTGTGGATGTGAACTTCGAGGGTGTTGGATCCAGGATCGTCATTCCAGCTGTAGAGATCCTGCTGCAGCGTTTCACGATGAACGTTTTGCCCAACGCGCATCAGCAAACGGGTGAGCAGTGCGAACTCTTTCGGCGTGATCTCCAGCGGATGGTCTTCCAGTAGCACCTGTTGTGAACTGAGGTTGAGCGTCAGATCGCCCTGTTGCAGCAGATTATCGCTGTGGCCCTGATAGCGGCGGATTAGCGCCCGCACGCGAGCCTGCAGCTCGACCAGCGCAAACGGCTTCACCAGATAATCATCGGCGCCGGCATCCAGGCCATCAACGCGATCCTCCAGCGCATCGCGCGCTGTGAGGATCAACACCGGTACGGCAATGCCGTCGCGGCGCCACTGTCGTAGCAATGAAGCGCCATCGCGATCCGGCAAACCCAGATCGAGCACGATCAGGCTGTACTGACCGCTGCGCAACATGGCGTTACTCTCGGCGGCGGTGCTGGCGCAGTCGATAGCGTAACCTTGTGCGCTGAGCGCTTGCGCCAGACCCGATTGCAACAGCGCATCATCTTCGACAATTAGCAGTTTCATCAGTTGTTTTTATTGATATCCGTGTAGAGGCGGCTCTCAAAACGTACCAATGGAATGCGGCGCGTTTTCTGATCTTCCGGCGGCACAGCATAGCCGGACAGGAACTGCACAAAGGCCACGCGCGCACCGCTGGAGGTGGTGATGAATCCAGCCAGATTATAGACGCCCTGCAGTGAACCGGTTTTCGCCGAGACTTTGCCGTCGAGGCCTGCTTCATGCAGACCGCCACGATATTGCAGCGTGCCGTCGTAACCGGCCAGCGGCAGCATCGAAATATAATTTAGCGTCGAGTCGTTTTTCGCAATAAATTGCAGCACTTGCATCATGGTATCTGGTGCAATCAAATCATGACGCGACAGTCCTGAGCCATCCACCTGAATGCTGTTGCCCATATCGACACCGGCTTTTTCACGCAGAATGCGGCGTACCGCATCCGAACCCGCGCGGAAAGTGCCCGGCACGTTGAAGTAGTGGTGGCCGATGGTGCGGAACACGGTATCGGCAATCATGTTGTCCGATTTTTTCAGCATGGTATGCAGCAACGTGTGCAGCGGCGCAGATTGCGTTGAAGCCAGCACGGTGCCCGGCGAGGTCACTTGCGCCTGACGCACCAGATGGCCGCTGTAATCGATATCGGCGGCACGCAGTTCGGCTTTAAGGATCTCACCGGCCCACGCGGCACCGTCCTGCACGGCAAATGCCAGCGGCAGCGGCTGAGCGCGTTGACGCATACAGCCGGTTAAGGTGTAGCGATTGAGCTCGCCCGGCACCACATCCAGCTCGCAATATTGCCCATCACCACTGTTACGCCCGATGGTGCGCACCTGGCTGAACATATGTGCCGGGTAATAGGAGGCAATGCGCACGAAGGCATTTTCGCCCGGCGTATTGGCGCTATACAGCGATACTGAGAAACAGTTTTTATCGACAATCGCAGCACCTGGCGGTGCACTAAAGCACTGCGTCAAATCGTTCCACGGCCAGCCGGGCGCCATATCGTGGCTGGCGAACACCGAGGTGTCGACCACCAGATTGCCTTTAATATGCGTGATGCCCTGTTTTTTCAGCGCGGCCACCATATTGCGCAGATCCTGACGGCTCAACGTTGGATCGCCGCCGAAACGCGCGACCAGATCGCCATTCAGGGTGCCATCATTGACCGCGCCTTTGGTCTCCATGGTGGTCTGGAAACGGAAGTCAGGACCGAGTTCCAGCAGGGCCGCCAGCGCCGTCACCACTTTCATGGTGCTGGCCGGTAATGCCATCTGTTTGCCGTGATAGTCGATTATCGGGGTTGATGCGCCCACTTTTTGTACCATCAGCGCCAGGTTTGCGCCGTCTGGCAAATACTGCATGTATTCTTCAACGGGAGCTGCTTGTGCCTGCAGCATAAACGCACAGGTTAATCCGGTAACAAGTCGTGAAAATCGCATAATCTCGCGGTAACTGACGGGTGAAGGCGTCAATACTACGTCCCCGGACGGTGCAAAGTAAACGATGACCCACAGGGAACTCTGGGGTAAAATACGTATCAAAATGCAAAACCGAACCTGACCCGGAAAGCTTTCCGGGTCAGGCTTCTTTTGCTTGTGAAAAGAGGTAACGCGCCGCAGAAGCTGTTTTCTGCTGTCACCGGTCAGGATGACGCCGTTAACCAGGATAGATGACGAGGAGCCAAAATGAATCAGATTCCGATGACGTTGAAAGGCGCTGAGAAGCTGCGCGAAGAGCTGAACGAACTGAAATCCGTAAAGCGTCCGCGCATTATCGCCTCCATCGCCACAGCCCGTGAGCACGGCGATTTAAAAGAGAATGCCGAATATCATGCGGCTCGCGAAGAACAAGGTTTTTGCGAGGGTCGTATTCAGGAGATCGAAGCTAAGCTCTCCAATGCGCAGGTGATTGATATCACTGCAATGCCGAAAACCGGTCGCGTTATTTTTGGCGCAACCGTGACCATTCTGAATGTGGAAACGGATGAAGAGTTCACCTACCGCATCGTGGGTGACGATGAAGCTGACTTTAAACAGAACCTGATCTCCGTGAATTCGCCTATGGCGCGTGGATTGGTGGGAAAATCAGCGGATGATGTCGCGATTGTCAAAACCCCGGGTGGGGATGTGGAATATGAAGTGCTGAAGGTGGAATACCTTTAAGATATTGCTACGCTTTGCAATATGTCGCTGCATTTTGTAAAGAAAGGAAAAAGGCCGCATTGCGGCCTTTTATCACATGCAGGAGCGTGGCACTTTCTTTGCCCGTCGCCGCCTTTAGGGCATGATTAACGCGGAAGAGTGATTTTACGCTCTTTGGCAGGGCGATATAGCACCAGCGTGTTGCCGATGACCTGTACGTTGCCTGCTTTAGTTTCACGCACGATAGCGTCAACGATCAGCTGCTTGGTTTCACGATCTTCCGAGGCAATTTTTACCTTGATCAATTCGTGATGCTCGAGCGCCAGTTCGATTTCGGCGAGCACGCCTTCAGTTAGGCCATTACCGCCCAGCATGACAACCGGCTTAAGCGGATGGGCAAGGCCTTTCAGGTGCTGTTTTTGTTTGGTACTCAGATTCATCGTATTTTTTGCTTACTCAGGGATTGAAAACGGTTCATTCTACCGCCATCTCGGGTATATCGCCAAATCAACGCGACCATTGCGTGCTGATTTATCGCTACGATGACGATTTAATTGGAAAAATTATGACGGGTAAAAAGCGTTCGGCCAGTTCCAGTCGCTGGCTACAGGAACACTTTAGCGATAAATATGTGCTGCAGGCACAGAAAAAAGGGTTGCGTTCGCGTGCCTGGTTTAAACTTGAGGAAATACAGCAGGGTGACAAGATTTTCAAACCCGGCATGACGGTGGTTGATCTGGGCGCTGCACCCGGCGGTTGGTCGCAATATGTGGTACAGCTTATCGGATCAAGTGGTCGTATCATTGCCTGCGATCTGTTACCAATGGATCCCATTGTCGGCGTTGATTTCCTGCAAGGCGATTTTCGTGATGAAGCGGTGCTTAACGCCTTACTGGAGCGCGTTGGCGACCAAAAGGTGCAGGTGGTGATGTCAGATATGGCACCCAACATGAGCGGGACACCTGCGGTTGATATTCCACGTTCGATGTATTTGGTAGAATTGGCGCTGGAAATGTGTCGGGATATCCTGGCCCCAGGCGGCAGTTTTGTCGTGAAAGTGTTTCAGGGAGATGGCTTCGATGAATACCTGCGGGAAATTCGCTCCCTGTTTACGAAAGTGAAAATTCGTAAGCCGGACGCTTCGCGATTACGTTCGCGCGAAGTGTACATTGTGGCGACGGGGCGCAAACTTTAGCCTGAATTGCCGGAATCAAAGCAAGACGACCAATGCGTTTACTCTGATGTCTAATTCTGAGTTTCAAGGTAAACAAGCAAAATCATCCGCACTGCGATTCCAGGTATGAAGGATCTATAGTACCCTACGCTGTCTGTTAACATCGTTGTAATATGAGGTTAATCCCTTGAGTGACATGGCGAAAAACCTGATTCTCTGGTTAGTCATCGCGGTCGTGCTGATGTCTGTATTCCAGAGCTTTGGGCCCAGCGAGTCGAATGGCCGTAGGGTTGATTATTCAACTTTCCTATCGGAAGTGAACCAAGATCAGGTCCGCGAGGCACGAATTAACGGGCGTGAGATTAACGTTGTCAAAAAAGACAGCAATAAATACACCACCTATATCCCCGTCAACGATCCTAAGTTACTCGATAACCTGTTGACCAAAAACGTCAAAGTAGTTGGCGAACCGCCTGAAGAACCAAGCCTGCTGGCTTCAATCTTCATCTCATGGTTCCCAATGCTGCTGCTGATTGGCGTGTGGATCTTCTTTATGCGGCAGATGCAGGGCGGCGGCGGTAAGGGCGCGATGTCCTTCGGCAAGAGCAAAGCCCGCATGTTGACCGAAGATCAGATCAAAACCACCTTTGCTGATGTGGCCGGTTGTGATGAGGCCAAAGAAGAAGTTGGTGAGCTGGTTGAGTATTTGCGTGAGCCGAGCCGTTTCCAGAAACTAGGCGGTAAAATCCCGAAAGGCGTCCTGATGGTCGGCCCTCCGGGTACCGGTAAAACGCTGCTGGCGAAAGCCATTGCAGGCGAAGCGAAAGTACCGTTCTTTACCATTTCCGGTTCTGACTTCGTTGAAATGTTCGTAGGTGTCGGTGCATCACGTGTGCGTGACATGTTTGAACAAGCGAAGAAAGCCGCGCCGTGCATCATCTTTATCGATGAAATCGATGCGGTTGGCCGTCAACGTGGCGCCGGTTTAGGCGGTGGTCACGATGAACGTGAACAAACGCTGAACCAGATGCTGGTTGAGATGGATGGCTTTGAAGGTAATGAAGGCATCATCGTGATCGCGGCAACTAACCGTCCAGACGTGCTTGACCCGGCGCTGCTGCGTCCAGGCCGCTTCGACCGCCAGGTTGTGGTTGGCTTGCCAGACGTCCGCGGTCGTGAGCAGATTCTGAAAGTGCATATGCGTCGTGTGCCGTTGGCTACCGATATGGATCCCTCTGTTATTGCACGCGGTACGCCGGGCTTCTCCGGTGCGGATTTGGCTAACCTGGTCAACGAAGCTGCGCTGTTCGCTGCTCGCGGCAATAAGCGTGTGGTTTCAATGGTTGAGTTTGAAAAAGCCAAAGACAAAATCATGATGGGTGCAGAACGTCGCTCCATGGTGATGACCGAAGAGCAGAAAGAATCGACGGCGTACCATGAAGCGGGTCACGCGATCGTGGGTACTCTGGTTCCGGGTTACGATCCGGTGCACAAAGTCACCATCATCCCGCGCGGTCGTGCCTTAGGTGTTGCCTTCTTCTTGCCAGTGGGCGATGAGATCAGCGCCAATCGTCAGAAGCTGGAAAGCCGTATTTCAGTGGCTTACGGCGGGCGTCTGGCGGAAGAGATCATTTATGGTCCGGACTATGTTTCTACCGGTGCTTCATCTGACATTAAAATGGCGACCAGCGTAGCGCGCAACATGGTTACGCAGTGGGGCTTCTCCGAGAAGCTGGGTCCGTTGCTTTACGCTGAAGAAGAGGGCGAAGTGTTCCTTGGACGTTCAGTGGCGAAAGCGAAACATATGTCAGATGAAACGGCGCGCATTATCGATCAGGAAGTTAAACACCTTATCGATACTAACTACCAACGTGCTCGCCGCATCCTGAACGAAAACATGGACATCCTTCACGCGATGAAAGACGCGCTGATGAAGTATGAGACCATCGATGCACCACAAATCAGCGATTTGATGGCACGTCGCGAAGTACGTCCACCTGCAGGTTGGGAAGAGGCTAAGGTTGCTGTTGGTAACGGCGACTCAACCCAGGCTCCTCGCCCTGTAGATGACCCGAAAACACCGGGTTCTGATAAGATTATGTGATGGCAATCTGGCGGGACGATAACGCTACCGCTAGATTTACAGCCCACACTGCTTGTTATAATGCAAACCCCGGCCGGTCCGGGGTTTTTTTATTTCGCGATTTAGTGGTCCCTCAAGGAGATTTTCGCCATGAAGTTGTTCGCCCGTGATTCCCATCTCGATCTCTCTTTTCCCCATGTGATGGGTATTTTGAATGTCACGCCGGACTCCTTCTCAGATGGCGGAACCCACAACACCTTGGTCGATGCGCTGACGCACACCAATGAGATGGTGAACGCGGGTGCCACCATCATTGATGTTGGCGGTGAGTCTACGCGTCCCGGGGCTGATGAAGTCAGTGTGGAAGAAGAGCTGGAACGTGTCATTCCCGTAGTAGAAGCCATTGCACAGCGTTTTGAGGTGTGGATTTCAGTTGATACCTCCAAGCCAGAAGTGATCCGCGAGGCCGCACGAGTGGGCGCTCACATCATTAATGATATTCGCTCGCTATCCGAACCCGGTGCGCTGGTGGCTGCTGCAGAAACCGGTCTGCCGGTATGTTTGATGCATATGCAAGGCGAACCGCGCACCATGCAGCAGGCACCGGAATATCACAATATTGTTAGCGAAGTGGACGCTTACTTCGCTGCTCAGATTGCGCGCTGTGAAGCGGCCGGAATAAAAAAAGAGAATCTGCTACTCGATCCTGGCTTTGGATTCGGTAAGAATCTCAGCCACAACTATGAACTGCTGGCGCATTTGAGCCATTTCCACCATTACGGTTTACCGCTATTAGTGGGAATGTCGCGTAAATCGATGGTTGGACAGCTATTAAATGTTGGTCCGGCGCAGCGCCTGACCGGCAGCCTAAGCTGTGCGGTGATCGCCGCTATGCAAGGGGCACAAATTATTCGCGTACATGATGTGAAAGAGACGGTCGAAGCGATGCGCGTCGTCGAAGCGACACGAAGAGCAAAAGGATAAAGGCATGAGTAATCGTAAATATTTCGGTACAGATGGTATTCGCGGCAAAGTCGGTGAAGCGCCGATTACCCCTGATTTTGTCCTCAAGCTGGGCTGGGCAGCAGGTAAAGTGCTGGCGCGCCAAGGCTCTCGCAAAGTATTGATTGGTAAAGATACGCGTATTTCAGGTTATATGCTGGAATCGGCGCTGGAAGCGGGACTGGCGGCAGCGGGATTGTCTGCGGCCTTTACGGGACCAATGCCGACGCCGGCTATCGCCTATCTAACGCGCACCTTCCGTGCGGAAGCGGGCATTGTGATTTCGGCATCGCATAATCCGTTTGACGACAACGGCATTAAATTCTTTTCTGCTGAAGGCACCAAGCTGCCGGATGAAGTTGAAGAAGCCATTGAGCTGGAGATGGAGAAACCTATCACCTGCGTCGAGTCCGCTGAACTGGGCCGCGCTAGCCGCATTGTTGATGCTGCAGGCCGTTATATCGAATTCTGTAAAGGTACCTTCCCGAGCGAGCTGAGTCTCAATGGGCTTAAAATTGTGGTCGATTGCGCAAACGGTGCGACTTACCACATTGCTCCCAACGTGCTGCGTGAACTCGGCGCAACCGTGATTGCTATCGGCACACAGCCGGATGGTATGAACATCAATAAAGATTGCGGCGCGACCGATTTGCGTCTGCTGCAACATCGCGTGTTAGAAGATAAGGCCGATCTCGGATTGGCTTACGATGGTGACGGCGACCGCATCATGATGGTTGACCATCTGGGCCATAAAGTTGATGGTGACCAGATTCTTTATATCATTGCGCGCGAAGGGCTGCGTCAGGGCCAGCTGCGCGGCGGCGTGGTGGGCACACTGATGAGTAACATGGGGCTGGAACTGGCACTGAAGCAGCTGGGTATTCCGTTCACCCGTGCAAAAGTGGGCGACCGCTATGTGCTGGAAAAAATGCAGGAAAAGGGATGGCGTTTAGGGGCGGAAAACTCCGGTCACGTCATTTTGCTGGATAAAACCACCACCGGCGACGGCATTGTGGCAAGTTTGCAAGTGCTCACTGCTGTAGTACGAAATCATATGACGTTACACGATTTGTGCAGCGGAATGAAAATGCTGCCGCAGATTTTGGTTAACGTGCGCTTTGCTGGCGAGCACGATCCGCTGGAAAGCGAGAGCGTGAAAGCCGTGACCGCAGAAGTGGAAAAAACGCTGGCGGGACGTGGTCGCGTGTTGCTGCGTAAATCCGGCACCGAACCGCTTATCCGTGTGATGGTGGAAGGTGAAGATGAGGCGCAGGTTAGCGCGCTGGCGCACAAAATCGCAGATGCAGTAAAAGCGGTGTAACTGAATTCAGGCGGAGAAATTTTGCACTTTCCGCCTGCAAAATCACCGGGATGGTGCTTTTTTCCGCAATCGAAAGCGATGGTGAAAATTGCACTTGCAGAGGTATGTGCCATTGGTTAGTATTCACACCCGCTTCTGATGGGTGATGACGAGACTCCCCATCGATATTGGTTGAAGCTTTAACTGTGCAGATAACGCGCAAGGAAACAGGTTGATTATGTACGAAGCTCTGTTAGTTGTTTTCCTTATTGTAGCGATTGGCCTCGTAGGTTTGATCATGCTGCAGCAAGGCAAAGGCGCTGATATGGGAGCCTCATTCGGTGCAGGCGCTTCTGGTACGCTGTTCGGTTCTAATGGGTCAGGCAACTTTATGACTCGTATGACCGCGGTACTGGCTACGCTGTTCTTCATCATCAGCCTGGTTCTGGGTAATCTGAACAGTAATAAAACAGCCAAAGGAAGTGAGTGGGATAACCTCACTGCGCCGGCGCAGTCTGAACAGCAGACTCAGCCAGCTAAACCGGCAACGCCGGGCAATGATATCCCGCAGTAAGATCGTCAACGCTGTAGTGCGACAAAATAGCGTCGCAGTCTAGTGATGTACCGAGGTGGTGAAATTGGTAGACACGCTACCTTGAGGTGGTAGTGCTCGAAAGGGCTTACGGGTTCAAGTCCCGTCCTCGGTACCAAATCTCAGTAAAACTTGCATTTTTTGCAAGGCCGGCGTATTATTCGCCACGTTTTCGGACGCGGGGTGGAGCAGCCTGGTAGCTCGTCGGGCTCATAACCCGAAGGTCGTCGGTTCAAATCCGGCCCCCGCAACCACTTTCCCTTAGAGTTCTTTTTCAAATATACTGTATGCATCGACGGACGCACTCATCAGTGATTTTGAAAAAAATTCTTTTGGATTGTGCTCCGAAGCCGCTATGCGGCGTACAGGGTCCAGTCACAAAAAGCCCCGAATATTCGGGGTTTTTTGTTATCAGGAAATCGACACACTGGGCTATAGGCCCTTTTTTTATGTCTTGGGGGTGGGCTTGTCCACATTAGAGCAAAAATTGACAGAGTTGATCTCTGCTCCAGTAGAAGCGCTTGGCTACGAATTAGTCGGTATCGAGTTTATTCGTGGTCGCACATCAACATTGCGCATCTATATTGATAGTGAAGAGGGTATCAATGTTGATGATTGCGCCGATGTTAGCCACCAGGTCAGCGCAGTAATGGATGTGGAAGATCCAATTACCGTGGCTTACAACCTTGAAGTTTCCTCGCCGGGTCTCGAACGTCCTCTTTTCACTGCTGAACACTATGCACGTTTTGCCGGTGACGAGGTGAGCCTGGTACTACGCATGGCCGTACAAAACCGCCGTAAATGGCAGGGTATCATCAAGTCTGTAGAAGGTGAGATGATCACGGTGACCGTTGAGGGTAACGATGAAGTGTTCGCGCTGAGCAACATTCAGAAAGCGAACCTGGTCCCCCACTTTTAAAAGTCCGGATTGAGGCTAACCAGGATGAACAAAGAGATCTTAGCTGTAGTAGAAGCCGTTTCTAACGAAAAAGCCCTGCCGCGTGAGAAAATCTTCGAAGCGCTGGAGAGCGCTTTGGCCACTGCGACCAAAAAGAAGTATGAGCAAGAGATCGAAGTGCGAGTCAGCATTGACCGTCGCAGCGGCGATTTCGACACCTTCCGTCGCTGGCAGATTGTTGAAGAAGTCACGCAGCCGACTCGCGAGATCACGCTGGATGCAGCCCGTTATGAAGACGAAGCGTTCAATCTGGGCGAATTTGTCGAAGATCAGATTGAATCTGTCACCTTCGACCGTATCACCACCCAGACTGCTAAGCAGGTTATCGTACAAAAAGTACGTGAAGCTGAGCGCGCAATGGTGGTTGATCAGTTCCGTCAACACGAAGGCGAAATCATCACTGGCGTGGTGAAGAAAGTGAACCGCGACAACATTTCACTGGACCTCGGTAGCAATGCCGAAGCGGTGATTGGGCGTGAAGACATGCTGCCGCGTGAAAACTTCCGTCCAGGCGACCGCATCCGCGGCGTGCTGTACGCCGTTCGCCCTGAAGCACGTGGCGCACAGCTGTTCGTCACGCGTTCTAAGCCGGAAATGCTGATTGAGTTGTTCCGCATTGAGGTGCCAGAAATTGGCGAAGAAGTTATCGAGATCAAAGCGGCAGCGCGCGATCCGGGTTCACGCGCCAAAATCGCAGTGAAAACCAACGATAAACGTATTGATCCAGTAGGCGCTTGCGTCGGTATGCGCGGTGCGCGTGTGCAGGCGGTTTCAAGCGAGCTGGGTGGCGAGCGTATCGATATTGTGCTGTGGGACGACAACCCGGCGCAGTTCGTTATCAACGCTATGGCGCCTGCTGATGTGGCGTCAATTGTGGTGGACGAAGACAATCACACCATGGATATCGCTGTTGAAGCCGGCAATCTGGCTCAGGCGATCGGTCGTAACGGCCAAAACGTGCGTCTGGCTTCCCAACTGAGCGGTTGGGAACTGAACGTGATGACCGTCGATGATCTGCAGGCTAAGCACCAAGCTGAAGCCCATGCAGCAATCGATATGTTCACCAAACATCTCGACATCGACGAAGAGTTCGCCACCATTCTGGTGGAAGAGGGCTTCTCTTCGCTGGAAGAATTGGCTTATGTGCCAATCAACGAGCTGCTGGAAATCGACGGCCTCGATGAAGAGACCATTGAAGCCCTGCGTGAACGAGCAAAAAATGCGTTAACTACCCTGGCATTAGCGAAAGAAGAGAGCCTTGGTAATCAGGAGCCCGCTGAGGATCTTCTGAATCTTGAGGGCTTGGATCGTGCGCTGGCGTATCGCCTGGCGTCGAAAGGCGTTTGCACGCTGGAAGATCTCGCTGAGCAAGGTGTTGACGATCTGACAGATATTGAAGGGCTGGATGATGAGAAGGCCGGTGCGCTGATTATGGCTGCACGTAATATCTGCTGGTTCGGCGATGACGCGTAATAACAGGAAGGAACAGCATGACAGATGTAACCGTAAAATCGCTGGCCGCCGAAATTCAGACCCCGGTCGATCGCCTGGTACAGCAATTTGCTGATGCAGGGATCCGTAAGTCTGAAAATGATGCGGTGTCCCAGCAAGAGAAAGAAACCTTACTGTCTCACCTGAATCGTGAGCACGGTCAGACCGGTTCAAGCAAGCTGACTTTGCAGCGCAAGACGCGCAGCACCTTGAATATTCCCGTCACCGGGGGTAAAAGTAAGTCGGTACAAATCGAAGTCCGCAAAAAGCGCACATACGTGAAAGGCGACGCAGAGTCTGAGCAAGCTCAGGCAGAAGCGGAAGCCGAGGCGCAGCGTGAAGCGGAAGAGCAGGCGCGTCGCGAGGCGGAAGAACAAGCCCGTCGCGAAGCTGAACAGAAAGCGCAACGTGAAGCCGAAGATAAAGCCAAGCGCGAAGCCGCTGACAAGGCCAAACGTGAAGCAGCGGAAAAAGAGAAATTGACTAATCAACCTACCGACGTAGTAGCCAAGGCTGCGCAGTCTGATAAAGCCCGTCGTGAAGCAGAAGCTGCCGAACTGAAACGTAAAGCAGAAGAAGAAGCTCGCCGTAAGCTGGAAGAAGATGCGCGCCGCGTGGCCGAAGAAGCCCGCCGCCTGGCTGAAGAAAAAGGCGCTGAATGGGCAAAACCTGAAGAAGAGGATAAAGGCGACTATCACGTCACTACCTCTACTCATGCCCGTCAGGCAGAAGACGAGAACGATCGCCAGGTTGAAGCTGGCCGTGCACGTGCTCGCACCACCAAAGCTGCTCGCCCGGTGAAAAAAGGCAACAAGCACTCTGAAGCCAAAACCGATCGTGAAGAAGCTCGTGCTCAGGTACGTGGCGGCAAAGGCGGTAAGCATCGTAAGCCAAGCACCCTGCAGCAAGGCTTCAACAAGCCAGCTCAGGCTGTGAACCGTGATGTTGTCATCGGTGAAACCATCACCGTTGCTGAACTGGCCAATAAAATGGCAATCAAAGGTTCTCTGGTCGTTAAGGCGATGATGAAGATGGGCGCAATGGCGACCATCAACCAGGTTATCGATCAAGAAACCGCTCAGATGGTCGCGGAAGAGATGGGCCACAAAGTGATCCTGCGCCGCGAGAATGAGCTGGAAGAAGCGGTAATGGACGATCGTGATACCGATGCTGCGCAGGAAAGCCGCGCGCCAGTCGTGACCATCATGGGCCACGTTGACCACGGTAAAACCTCTCTGCTTGACTACATTCGTTCTACGAAAGTGGCTTCAGGCGAAGCAGGCGGTATTACCCAGCATATCGGTGCATACCACGTTGAAACTGACAACGGTATGATCACCTTCCTCGACACCCCGGGCCACGCCGCGTTTACCGCAATGCGTGCACGTGGTGCGCAGGCAACGGATATCGTTATCCTTGTGGTTGCGGCTGATGACGGCGTGATGCCTCAGACCGTCGAAGCTATCCAGCATGCGAAAGCAGCCGGTGTGCCAGTGGTTGTTGCAGTCAACAAAGTTGATAAGCCTGATGCAGATCCAGATCGCGTTAAGAATGAACTGACCCAATACGGCATCCTGCCGGAAGAGTGGGGCGGTGAGAACATGTTCGTTAACGTCTCTGCGAAAGCCGGTACCGGTATCGACGACCTGCTGAATGCGATTCTGCTGCAAGCTGAAGTCCTGGAACTGTCTGCAATCCGTGAAGGTATGGCGAGCGGCGTGGTGATTGAATCGTTCCTCGACAAAGGTCGTGGTCCGGTTGCTACCGTGCTGGTACGTGAAGGTACGCTCAATAAAGGCGATATCGTGCTGTGCGGCTTCGAATATGGCCGTGTTCGTGCGATGCGTGATGAATTGGGTCGCGAAGTGTTTGAAGCGGGTCCATCCATTCCAGTGGAAATCCTCGGTCTGTCCGGTGTGCCGGCAGCGGGTGATGAAGCGACCGTGGTACGTGACGAGAAGAAAGCACGTGAAGTTGCACTGTATCGTCAGGGCAAATTCCGTGAAGTTAAGCTGGCGCGTCAGCAGAAGTCTAAGTTGGAGAATATGTTCGCCAACATGACCGAAGGTGAAGTGTCTGAGCTGAACATCGTGCTGAAATCTGACGTACAGGGTTCTGTGGAAGCGATCTCCGATTCCCTGCTGAAACTCTCTACCGACGAAGTGAAAGTGCGGATTATCGGTTCGGGTGTAGGTGGAATCACCGAAACCGACGCAACGCTGGCTGCAGCTTCCAACGCGATCATCCTCGGCTTCAACGTACGTGCTGATGCATCTGCTCGCCGCGTCATTGATTCTGAAAACGTTGACCTGCGTTACTACTCTGTCATCTATAATCTGATCGACGAAGTGAAAGCAGCAATGAGCGGTATGCTGGCACCTGAGTTCAAACAGCAGATTATCGGTCTGGCTGCGGTGCGTGACGTGTTCAAATCACCGAAGTTTGGTGCTATCGCGGGCTGTATGGTTACCGAAGGTAACATCAAACGTCATAACCCAATCCGTGTACTGCGTGACAACGTGGTTATCTATGAAGGCGAGCTGGAATCTCTGCGTCGCTTCAAAGATGACGTTAACGAAGTTCGTAACGGCATGGAATGTGGTATCGGCGTGAAGAACTACAACGACGTTCGCGTTGGCGATATGATCGAAGTCTTCGAAGTGATTGAAATTAAACGCACCATCGATTGATCATCATTTGATGTGTTGCAATTTGGGAGGCCTCTGGCCTCCCGAATTATTTGGGAGAAAGAATAATGGCAAAAGAATTTGGCCGCCCACAGCGCGTTTCCCAGGAGTTGCAGAAAGAGATTGCAATCATCCTGCAGCGCGAAATTAAAGATCCGCGTCTCGGTATGATGGTGACGGTTTCGGGCGTAGAAGTGTCCCGCGATCTGGCTTATGCCAAGGTGTTTGTGACCTTTCTGAATGACAAAGATGAAGAAGCGGTACAAAACGGCCTGAAGGCGCTGAAAGAAGCCTCTGGCTATATCCGCACGCTGGTAGGTAAAGCGATGCGCTTACGTATCGTGCCGGAACTGACCTTCTTCTACGACAACTCGCTGATCGAAGGTATGCGTATGTCGAATCTGGTCAGCAACGTTATCAAGAGCGATGTTGAGCGTCGTGGCGATAGCCCGGCGGAAGATGACAAGGAGGACTAATGAGTCGTCCTCGTCGTCGCGGTCGCGACGTCCACGGTGTGTTTCTGCTGGATAAGCATCAAGGCGCATCCTCCAATGATGTGCTGCAGAAAGTAAAACGTCTGTTCAATGCGAATAAAGCGGGCCACACCGGCGCACTCGATCCGCTGGCAACCGGCATGCTGCCGGTGTGCCTCGGCGAAGCCACTAAGTTTTCGCAATATCTGCTGGATTCTGACAAACGTTATCGCGTGATAGCTCGTCTCGGTGAACGCACCGATACGTCAGATGCCGATGGCAATATTGTTGAAACGCGTGAGATTACTTTCAATCAGGCTGAGCTGGATGCGGCGCTGGAGTACTTTCGTGGTGACACCATGCAGGTGCCGACCATGTTCTCCGCGCTGAAGTATCAGGGGCGTAAGCTGTATGAGTACGCGCGTGAAGGCATTACCGTGCCGCGAGAAGCGCGTCCGATTAAAGTGTTCGAACTGCAGTTTATTCGCTGGGAAGGGGATGAGCTGGAGCTAGAGATTCACGTCTCCAAAGGCACTTACATTCGCACTATCATCGACGATCTCGGTGAGCGGCTGGGCTGTGGCGCGCACGTTATCATGCTGCGTCGTCTGCAGGTGGCACGTTATCCAATCGAAAAAATGGTGACGCTGGAGCAGCTTCAGGAAGTGGCGGCCACCGTCAATATGGCGGAAACACCGGATTACAGCGCGCTTGATGCGTTATTGTTACCGATGGACAGCCCGGCAGAAGAGTTCCCTATCGTGAATTTACTGCCTGCCGTGGCGGCTTATTTCAAACAAGGTATGCCAGTTCAGGTGGCTGATGCGCCGGAACAGGGATTGGTGCGTGTGACCGAAGGTGATGAGCACAAATTCATTGGTATGGCCGAAATCGCTGATGACGGGCGCGTGGCGCCGCGTCGTCTGGTGGTAGAATTTCCTGCATAATCAAGCGACTCAAATCTGACGTAACGGCGCATTTGCGTTGCTATCAGGCGAAGAGTAGAATGGCGCGGCTTTAAAAGCGGGCTGCTGAATTAGAGATCGGCACCCATACATTCATTTATTACTGGAGTTTATTATGTCTCTAAGCGTAGAAGCTAAAGCAGAGATCGTTGCTAAATACGGTCGTGGTACCAACGACAGCGGTTCAACTGAAGTTCAGGTTGCTCTGCTGACTGCTCAGATTAACCACCTGCAGGGTCACTTCTCTGAGCACAAGAAAGATCACCACAGCCGCCGCGGTCTGCTGCGCATGGTATCTCAGCGTCGTAAGCTGCTGGACTACCTGAAGCGTAAAGATGTTGCACGTTACACCGGTCTGATCGAAAGCCTGGGTCTGCGTCGCTAAGTCTGAAGAATCTGATCAAGGGTGTAGCGCATGCACTATGCAAAAAAACGCATCTGACGATCAGATTTGTGCGAGTTTCGCGAAAAGGGGGCCTTTATGGCCCCTTTTTTCGAGCAATCCGCAGCAATCCGGACCAAACTCATGTATTGTTGCAGAGAGTGATCTTTGATTGCAGAGGTTCGCGCGGCTAATGAGAGGCTTGACCGCATGGGTGGTTAAGATTGTCATTAGTCGCGAGGATGCAACTGAAGATCGGTAATCCCCGGCGCGCCAGAATGGGCTGCGCCCCTCGAATTTAAGGACTTAAATTTTGCTGAACCCGATCGTACGCAAATTCCAATATGGTCAGCATACCGTCACGCTGGAAACCGGTATGATGGCGCGCCAGGCCACCGCGGCAGTTATGGTGAGCATGGATGACACTGCTGTATTCGTGACTGTTGTTGGCCAGAAAAAAACTAAACCAGGTCAGGACTTCTTCCCGCTGACGGTTAACTATCAGGAGCGTACTTACGCTGCTGGTCGTATCCCGGGTAGCTTCTTCCGTCGTGAAGGCCGTCCAAGCGAAGGCGAAACCCTGATCTCACGTCTGATTGACCGTCCAGTACGTCCGCTGTTCCCGGAAGGCTTCATTAACGAAGTTCAGGTAATTGCGACCGTTGTGTCTGTTAACCCACAAGTTAACCCGGACATCGTTGCAATGATCGGTGCATCTGCAGCGCTGGCTTTGTCTGGCCTGCCGTTCAATGGTCCAATTGGCGCAGCGCGCGTAGGTTATATCAATGACCAATACGTACTGAACCCAACTGCAGATGAAATCAACGAATCTCGTCTGAACCTGGTGGTTGCTGGTACTCAGAACGCGGTGCTGATGGTTGAATCTGAAGCTGACATTCTGACCGAAGAGCAGATGCTGGGCGCCGTAGTATTTGGCCACGAGCAGCAGCAGATCGTTATCGAAAACATCAATGCGCTGGTTGCCGAAGCGGGTAAACCACGCTGGGATTGGCAGCCACTGCCAACTAACGATGCACTGATTGCACGCGTTACTGCCCTGGCGGAAGCGGGCATCAGCGATGCGTATCGCATCACTGATAAGCAAGAGCGTTACACGCAGGTTGGCGCCGTTAAAGATGCCACTATCGCCGCTCTGCAGGCTGAAGATGAAACTTTGGATGCTGGCGATATCGCTGACATCGTGCATGACCTTGAGAAGAGCGTTGTTCGTAGCCGTATTATCCGTGGCGAACCGCGTATCGATGGTCGTGAAAAAGATATGATTCGTGGCCTCGACGTGCGCACTGGCGTACTGCCACGCACGCACGGTTCTTCACTGTTCACCCGTGGTGAAACGCAGGCGCTGGTTACCGCGACCCTGGGTACCGCACGTGATGCGCAGAACCTGGATGAGTTGATGGGCGAGCGTACCGATAGCTTCCTGTTCCACTACAATTTCCCTCCATACTGCGTGGGCGAAACCGGCATGGTGGGCTCTCCAAAGCGTCGTGAGATTGGTCATGGTCGTTTGGCTAAGCGTGGCGTGCTGGCAGTGATGCCTAAGCAAGCTGATTTCCCATACACCGTACGTGTGGTGTCAGAAATCACCGAATCTAACGGTTCTTCTTCAATGGCTTCCGTATGTGGTGCTTCTCTGGCACTGATGGATGCAGGCGTACCGATCAAAGCAGCCGTTGCCGGTATTGCGATGGGTCTGGTTAAAGAAGCGGACAATTTTGTTGTTCTGTCAGACATTCTGGGTGATGAAGATCACCTCGGCGACATGGACTTCAAAGTTGCAGGTAGCCGCGACGGTATCACTGCACTGCAGATGGATATCAAAATCGAAGGTATCACCCGTGAAATCATGCAGGT
Source organism: Pantoea sp. GM01 (assembly GCF_000282675.1). NCBI lineage: Bacteria > Pseudomonadati > Pseudomonadota > Gammaproteobacteria > Enterobacterales > Erwiniaceae > Pantoea > Pantoea sp. GM01. Next base: position 139,853 of record NZ_AKIU01000025.1, read on the forward strand.
TGCCCTGAATCAAGCTAAGGGTGCACGTCTGCATATCCTGAGCGTGATGGAACAGGCAATCAGCACGCCGCGTCAGGAAATCTCTGAATTCGCGCCGCGTATTTACACCATCAAAATCAGTTCAGACAAGATCAAAGATGTCATCGGTAAAGGCGGCTCGGTAATCCGTGCGCTGACCGAAGAAACCGGCACCACCATCGAAATTGAAGATGATGGCACCGTGAAGATCGCTGCAACTGATAGCCTGAAAGCTAAAGAAGCCATTCGTCGCATCGAAGAGATTACTGCTGAGATCGAAGTGGGCCGCGTTTACTCAGGCAAAGTGACACGTATCGTTGATTTCGGTGCCTTCGTGGCAATCGGCGGCGGTAAAGAAGGTTTGGTTCACATTTCTCAGATCGCTGACAAGCGCGTAGAGAAAGTGACCGACTATCTGCAGATGGGCCAGGAAGTTCCAGTTAAAGTGATGGAAGTGGACCGTCAGGGCCGTGTACGCCTGAGCATCAAAGAAGCGACAGAGCAGAAACCAGCGGAAGAAGTTGCTACCGCTGCAACTGATGCATCTGACGCCGAGTAAGCGTTTACCGATTGGCCTCTCCCTGCTCTGTGGGGAGAGGTATTTAGATCATCGCGAGGGCGGGAATCCTTGTGCACAGCAGGAGGATGACAGGATGGTTGTCCCAATGTTTGTATTCGGGAGTGGGAAATGAAGCCTTTTTTGCGCTGGTGTTTTGTTGCGACAGCTATCACGCTGGCAGGATGCAGCAACTCCAATTGGCGTAAGAACGAAGTTCTGGCAGTACCTTTGCAGCCCACACTGCAGCAAGAGGTGATCCTGGCACGCATGGAACAAATTCTTGCCAGTCGTGCCCTGACCGATGATGAACGCGCACAGCTATTATATGAGCGCGGAGTGTTGTATGATAGTTTGGGTCTGAGGGCATTAGCGCGGAACGATTTTTCGCAAGCGCTGTCTATAAGACCAGATATGCCTGAGGTATTTAATTATCTCGGTATATACTTAACGCAGGCAGGCAACTTTGATGCTGCCTATGAAGCGTTTGATTCTGTACTTGAGCTTGATCCAACTTACAACTATGCGCATTTAAACCGTGGTATCGCCCTCTATTACGGCGGTCGATACAAGTTAGCGCAAGATGATCTGCTGGCGTTTTATCAAGACGATCCTAACGATCCTTTCCGCAGCCTTTGGCTCTATCTCGTTGAAAGCGAAATGGACGCCGACAAGGCAAAAGTTACGCTGAGACAGCGTCATGACAAAGCGGTCCGGGACCAATGGGGATGGAATATTGTCGAGTTCTACCTTGGCGACATCAGTGAAAAAACATTGATGGAACGTCTCAAGGCGGACGCAACGGATAACACCTCGCTCGCTGAACATCTCAGTGAAACCAACTTCTATTTAGGTAAGTACTACCTAAGTCTGGGGGAGAAGGACGACGCGAAAGCGTTGTTCAAACTGGCGGTGGCCAACAACGTAAACAACTTTGTTGAACACCGATACGCATTGTTGGAACTGGCGCAACTCGGCCAGACACAAGACGATTTATCAGAATCTGACCAGCAATAGCTGACGAACTTTTATTGCCTGAATACCTGTAAAGTCATCATCTTCAGAGATGAGGGCTTTTCTGTTCGTCAAAACTTCTAATTTGAGCCGGTTCACACTTTTTGATGAAAATGACTGAAAGTTTTCACGACGAGTTATGTAGACTGGCCGCCGCAATCTAAGAGGCACGTGTACTACATGACTGATATTCAAACCACTTTTGCTGACCTTGGCCTGAACGCCGACATCCTCGAATCACTGAACGGTATGGGCTACGTTAAGCCTTCTCCAATCCAGGCTGAGTGTATTCCTCACCTGCTGGCTGGCCGTGATGTGTTGGGTATGGCGCAGACCGGTAGTGGTAAAACCGCGGCATTCTCGTTGCCGCTGCTAAACAACATTGATCCTACTGTTAAAGCACCGCAAATTTTGGTGCTGGCACCTACCCGTGAATTAGCGGTGCAGGTTGCTGAAGCCGTCACAGAATTCTCTAAACACATGCGTGGCATTAACGTTGTAGCCCTGTACGGCGGCCAACGTTATGACGTGCAGCTGCGTGCACTGCGTCAGGGACCACAAGTCGTTGTGGGTACGCCTGGTCGTCTGCTGGATCACCTGAAACGCGGCACGTTAGATCTTTCTAACCTGCGCGGTCTGGTACTGGACGAAGCTGATGAAATGCTGCGTATGGGCTTCATCGAAGACGTTGAAACCATCATGGCGCAGATTCCAGACGGTCATCAGACCGCGCTGTTCTCAGCCACCATGCCAGAAGCGATTCGTCGTATTACGAAACGCTTCATGAAAGATCCGCAGGAAGTGCGCATCCAGTCAAGCCTGACTACGCGCCCAGACATTTCTCAGTCTTACTGGACCGCTTACGGCCGTAAAACTGATGCGCTGGTTCGCTTCCTGGAAGCTGAAGATTTCGATGCAGCTATTATCTTCGTGCGTACCAAAAATGCCACGCTGGAAGTGGCCGAAGCGCTGGAGCGTAGCGGTTATAACAGTGCAGCATTGAACGGTGACATGAACCAGGCACTGCGTGAGCAGACGCTGGAGCGCTTGAAAGATGGTCGTCTCGACATCCTGATCGCTACCGACGTTGCCGCACGTGGCCTGGACGTTGAGCGTATCAGCCTGGTTGTAAACTTTGATATCCCAATGGATGCAGAGTCTTACGTTCACCGTATCGGTCGTACTGGCCGTGCAGGTCGTGCAGGTCGTGCATTGCTGTTCGTTGAGAACCGCGAGCGTCGTCTGCTGCGCAACATTGAACGTACTATGAAGCTGACCATTCCAGAAGTTGAGCTGCCTAATGCAGAACTGCTGGGTGAGCGTCGTCTGGCCAAGTTCGCAGCTAAAGTACAGCAGCAGCTTGAAAGCAGCGATCTGGACCAATATCGCGCACTGCTGAGCAAAATGCAGCCGGGCGAAGATCTGGATATCGAAACTCTGGCCGCAGCACTGCTGAAAATGGCTCAGGGTGAACGTCCACTGATTCTGCCACCAGAAGCACCGCGTCCAGCGCGTCGTGAATTCAGCGATCGTCCTGAGCGTAGTGAACGTCGTGATTCACGTGATTCTCGCGGCCCACGCGAAAGCCGTGACAGCCGTGATGGCGATCGCCCACGTCGTGAACGTCGTGATGTTGGTGAAATGCAGCTGTACCGCATTGAAGTTGGCCGTGATGATGGTGTTGAAGTTCGTCACATCGTTGGCGCGATCGCTAACGAAGGCGATATCAGCAGCCGCTATATCGGTAACATCAAGCTGTTTGGCACGCACTCAACTATCGAGCTGCCGAAAGGCATGCCGGGCGAAGTTCTGCAGCATTTCACTCGCACGCGTATTCTCAACAAACCGATGAATATGCAGTTGATGGGTGATGCACCAGTGCATGAGCGTAGCGAACGCCGTGGTAGCGGTGCTCCGCGTGATGGCGCACCACGTGGCGAAGGCGCTCCACGTCGCTTCTCCGAACGTCGTGAAGGTGGCCGCGAAGGCGGACGCTTCAGCCGTGAAGGTGGTCGTGGCCCACGTCGTGAAGAGGGTGCAGCTGCTGCACCACGTCGTCGTGACGCATAAGCGATAAACGCTAAAGAGTAAAAAGGGACGCTGATGCGTCCCTTTTTTTATGCTGGTGGAAACTAAACTTTACACGCCACCGGCAATCAGCACGCGCTCGCCGCTAACGTAAGCTGACTCTTCTGAAGCCAGGAACAGCGCCACCTGCGCCACATCTTCTGGCAGGCCAAAGCGTCCTAATGGCGTTGCCGCAATCAGCTGTGCTTTTAATTCTGGATGCATCTTCTTCGCTGCCAGCAAGCCTTCGGTCAAAATGATGCCAGGCGCTAACGCATTGACGCGAATATTACGCGGCCCCAATTCCCGTGCGAGACCCTGGGTCAGTGTATCAATTGCGCCTTTAGTTGCCGCCCAAAGCACCGAACCGGGCGTGCTGCGTTGGCTGTTAAGGGCGCTGAGGTTAATGATGGAACCGCCACGAGCCGGGAAATGTTTTGCCGCCAGCTGACAAACCAGCAAAGTGCCAAGCAGATTCACATTCAGCTGCTGTTGCATCTCGCTGATGCTGAGATCGCTGAAGTCGCCGTGGTGAAAAATACCGGCATTGTTCACCACAATGTCGGGTGCGCCAAACTGCTCAATGCTGCTAGCGAACAGGCGCTGCACATCGGCCTCGCGCGAGATATCTGCCTGTACAGCGATGGCGTCACTACCCAGCGCCTGAATGTCAGTGACCACATCCGCGGCGCCCACTTCATCCTGAAGATAGTTGACCACCACACGAGCACCGGCCGCCGCGAAAGTCATGGCGATGGCAGCACCAATGCCTTTCGAAGCGCCCGTCACCAGCGCAATTTTGCCTTCAAGTGTTTTCATCGTGTCTCTCCACCTGAGATTTCGGGGAAGATAAAGCATGCGCTGCCCGTACAATTTGGTGGTAGCGCAATCCTGCAAGCTTTTTGCACAATCCTGCAAATCTGCTGTGCAAGGACTAGGCGTAATTCCTGCGACAAGCGAGAATATCAGCTTAGTGATTTCTTATCGCGGAGCGCATATCGCATGATTCATCAGCAGCAATGGCAGCAGTTAGTGGCGATTATCGCCCGTCATGCGCCGGAAGATGGTCGCCATAATAGCCCGATCGATTTTCTCTCATTTGGCCGCAGTTCCAAGCCCACCAGCTTGACGCACGTTGCGACCTGGGCCAGTTTCGCGCTGGTAGCGCAAGGACAGAAAGCCCTGCGCATGGGCGATGATGTGATGCATTACGGACCGGGCGATTTGCTGCTGGTGACGCTCGATATGCCGGTGCAATCCTGCGTAGTAATGGCGACGCCAGAAAAACCGAATCTCGGCGTGGGCATCACCATCAACGAAACGCGTCTGATGCGTTACCTTGAGCATTTTCCACATCATCATGTTGGTAGCAGTGCCATCAGCGAACGCGGCATTGCCGTGCATAAAGTTGCGCCACCGTTGGTCGATGCGGTGATGCGTCTGGTTGAATTAGTGGATCAGCCACAGGATATAGCCGCACTGGCGCCATTAATTGAGCAGGAAATTTTCTATCGTTTGCTGACCGGACCAGAAGGACCGCGCATTCTCAACATGGCGCTGACGGAACGACCAGGCAACAAAGTGGCGCGCGCAGCACGTTGGCTACGTGAAAACTTTCATCAGCCACTAAAAATGGATCACCTGGCGAGCAGCGTAGGAATGAGCATTTCGTCGTTGCATCATCACTTCAAAGCGGTGACGGCGATGACGCCGATGCAGTATCAAAAGCAGCTGCGGCTGAATGAAGCGCGGCGCCTGATGTTAATTGAGAAGCTGGATGCCGGAACGGCGGGCTATCGGGTGGGGTATCAAAGTGCATCGCAGTTCAGTCGCGAATACAGCCGTTTTCACGGCCAGTCTCCGGCGCGTGATGTGCGAACAATTGCGGTGGGTCAGGAGTGGTTAAACCCACCGCAATAACCGTTACAGCGAGCGCGCGGCTTCCATTGCCAGTGTGAAGGAGCGCAGACGTGCCTGTGAGTCGTAAATCTGGCCGTTAACCATGATCTCATCCGCCTGAGTTTCACGTACCAGCGCTGCCAGTCCGTTACGTACTTTTTCGCTGTCGCCGACAATCGACATGCTCAGCGCTTGCTGCACGCCATATTGTTCAGACGGTGACCACAGATTATCCATGTTCTCCACCGGCGCGGGTAGCGGACCCGGCTTGCCACGACGCAGATTGATAAACTGCTGCTGCATTGAGGTAAACAGGAAGCGCGCATCACGTTCGCTATCGGCCGCGACGACGTTAACGCACACCATCGCATACGGTTTCGCCAGACGCGCGGAAGGTTTGAATTTCTCACGATAGAGATGCAGTGCCTGGAACAGCAGGTCTGGCGCAAAGTGCGAGGCAAACGCAAACGGCAAACCAAGCTGAGCGGCTAGTTGTGCGCTGTACAGGCTGGATCCCAGTAGCCACACCGGAATCTTCAGGCCTAAACCTGGCACCGGCTGGACGGGCGGATGTTCACCTTCTTCGGCGTCAAACCAGCGAATCAGCTCAGAGACATCTTCCGGGAAACTATCTGCCTGGCCGCTGGAAAGATGACGACGCAACGCCAGCATGGTGCGTTGGTCCGAACCTGGCGCGCGGCCTAATCCCAGATCGATACGGCCAGGATAAAGCGATTCGAGGGTACCAAACTGTTCGGCGATCACCAGCGGCGCATGGTTTGGCAACATGATGCCACCCGAACCAAGACGCAGGGTTTCGGTGTTTGCCGCTAAATAGCCAATCAGTACCGACGTGGCAGCGCTGGCAATGCCGGTCATATTGTGGTGTTCGGCCAGCCAATAGCGGTGGAAACCAAGCGCTTCAGACTGACGCGCCAGCGCCAGCGAGTTATGGAACGCGTCGCGCGCAGATGAACCTTGTGGAATAGGGGCCAGATCCAACACGGACAGGCGAACAGTTTTTTTCTCAGACATTGGCACTCCAAATAAGGATGGCGCAGGTGTTTAATCGGACCTGCGTCTGTGAGTATTACTCATCGTTACCTATATTAAAACTGCTAATAACAGCTGGAATATAGCCGGAATGTGCCTTTATCCGCCGCCTTCCAGTGCCATTCCGGCCAGGCGACGCCAATAACCGTTACTATCACTGCCACGCGCCATCATCAGCGGTGCCTGGCCGGCTTCATTGGCACGAAATCTATCGACTTCTGCCAACGTGCTTTCGCCCTGGGGTGACAGGCGCACAATGTCGACCCAATTATGCATGCCGCTCAGATCGTTGCCGAGGTTGTAGCAATATCCGCTCATGGTTTGAATGCCGTTTAGCACAAACACCTGCTGGCCCTCCTGCGACAACACACGACGCCCGGTTGGGTAGTTAATACAGCAGGTTTGGCAGTCATCTTTGGCACGATTCTCAGCGCGTGCAGTAAAGCAGCGCGCCGACAGCGCCAGCGGCAGATGGCCATAGCCGAGCACCTCCACCTCAAACTTATCGCGGACGCCTGCTGCATCGCACTGTTGCAGCAGTTGAATCAGCCAGTCGCGCGACATCTCCACCGGAATGCACCAGCGCGTCATGCCCTCTTTTAATAATAGTTGCAGCGCCTGCGCGTTATACACATTGAGCGTTGGGCCCGCGACAAACGGCAATCGGCGCTCCGCCGCCATATTTACCGTACCCATATCGTTGGCTTCCAGCAGGAATTCGCCGTTTTCGACATAACGACGCAGCTCTTTCACTTCCGACGGCGACTGCAGCAATGCCAGCGTACTGAGCACCACTTGCTTGCCGTGCTGCGCCAGCAGGCGGGCGATTTCCATCCATTGATTAAATGAGGTGGCGCGACGTTTACTGCACACCGCTTCGCCGAGATAGACGATCTCGGCGCTGCTTGCGGCAGCATGTTGATAAAAGTTTTCCAGCGTTTCAGTTGGCCAGTACCACAGCACCGGCCCAAGGGCGTATTTCATGCGATCTCCTTATTGCCAGTCGCGGTGATAAGCACCAAGTGTGGTTTGGCTGCCTTCAGACAGTTCACCCAGCGCCTGCATCCACGGTTCCTGCACCGTATAGTGCTCCGGCGCGGCCATACAGCGGTCAATTGCCTGACGCCACACTTTTGCCACCTGGGCCACATAGGCCGGACTGCGCTGACGCCCTTCGATTTTCACCGAGGCGATATTGGCGCGCAGCAACTCGGGCAGCAGCGACAGCGTATTCAAACTGGTGGGCTCTTCCAGCACGTGATAAAGCTGGTTATCCACTTCGTATCGACCTTTGCACAGCGTGGGATAGCCAGCGCTTTCGTTGGGTGCGTATCGATCAATCAGCACTTCGTTCAGGCGCGACTCCATCCCTTTTGGCGTTTGCTGCCAGCGGACAAATTTGGCCGGGGAGCAGGCTCCAGCGCTATTCGGCGATTCGCCGGTCAGCCAGGAAGAGAGGTAGCAGCGGCCTTCGGCCATAATGCACAGGCTGCCAAAGGCGAACACTTCGAGCGGTACCGGCGTCTCTCGCGCCAGCTGTTTTACCTGGTGCATCGAAAGCACGCGCGGCAGTACCACGCGGCTAAGTTGAAAATGCCGATGATAAAAATGGATGGCCTGCAAATTAGTGGCAGAGGCCTGCACCGAAAGATGACGCTCAACCTGTGGATAGTGTTTGGCCGCGTACGCCAGCGTGGCGATGTCAGCCAGAATCAGCGCATCGGCACCGTTCTGCGCGGCAACGTCAATCGCCGTCTGCCAGCGATTCATACCGTCAGGATGGGCAAAGGTGTTGATTGCTACATGCAGCTTACGGCGATGCTGGTGCAGATAGCGCGCGGCCTCGGCCAGTTTCTTGTCGGTAAAATTGAGGCCAGCAAAGTGGCGGGCATTGGTATCATCTTTCAGGCCGACATACACCGCGTCAGCACCATGCTCCACCGCCGATTTCAGCGCAGGTAAATTCCCCGCTGGACACAGCAGTTCCATACGTTTTCCTCCCCGGATTCTGAAGCCGAAGAGTGTAGATAACTGACTCGCCAGCAATGTTGATTTAAGGCAGTGAAAGCGCCATTGATGATGCGGAGTGCAGCATTTTCGTCCGACCGGGTAGTGATTTCCTTGATCTCAGTGGAGGCGATGCCGGTCAGATGTGGCAAAATAGATGAAATTTTCTGAAGGGAATGTCGATAATGTTTGCGCGCTTACGTGGCCTGATGGTTGAAAAAGGTCCAAAATTCCTGGCTTTACCGGTTTCAATTACCCCTTTCCCGCTGAAAAAAGTTATTCTGCAACAACTCCTAAACTGGCAATTTCGTCATGCTTTGTCTGAAGGTGAGTTAGACTTTCTGGAAGGGCGTTATCTGGGGATTGAGATTGCCGATGTGAATCTGCGCTGGATCACTACCCTGCAAGCAGGACGCCTGACCGTTTCGCGCGACACCGAGGCTGATGTCTGGTTTCGCGGTGAAGCCAACGATCTGTTGCTGGTGGCAGCACGCAAAGCGGATCCCGATATGTTGTTCTTTCAACGCCGCCTGGTGATTGAGGGTGACACGGAGCTGGGACTTGAGGTGAAAAACCTAATGGATGCCATTGAACTGGATGCCATGCCCACGCCATTACGCACGGGATTGCAGCAGCTCGCTGCTTTTATTGAGGCAGGAATGAAACAGGACGCGAAGGCCGCTGAGGCGCGCGCGGAGATCTCATGTTAATTCGTACTGAAATTGGCGTTGATGCAGCAGGCATCGATAGCCTGTTAAAGCGCAGTTTTGCTACCGCCGCCGAAGCGGAACTGATACAGCAACTGCGCGAAGATGGCTTGCTGACTCTCGGTGTGGTGGCCACGGATGATGAAGGCCAGGTGTTGGGCTACGCGGCGTTTAGTCCGGTAACCCTGCAAGGTGAAGACCGTAACTGGGTCGCTTTGGCACCGCTCGCCGTGGATGAATCGGTGCGCAAGCAAGGGCTTGCTAAAAAGCTGGTGTATGAAGGGCTGGATTCACTCAACGAGTTCAGCTACAGCGCCGTGGTGGTGCTGGGCGATCCTGAGTTCTATAACCCGCTCGGCTTTGAGCCCGCTGCGCGCCATGGCTTGCACTGTCGTTGGCTAGGCAGCGAAGCCGCCTTTCAGGTGTACAAACTGGCAGATGACGCGTTTGTCGGCGCGGAAGGGCTGATTGAATTCGCGTTACCGTTTAATCGTTTCGACTAAACCAGGTCGTTAAGCAGGGCGGCTGCTGAGCAACCAGCCGCAGCTTTTGCGCGCGGCTAAGTTGTTTCACCTGGTATTCCAGACGTGACGCCGCAGCCCGATCGCCCGCGTCGCAGTGAAACACCAGCGTCAGCGGACCTTTGCCGCGCAGTGAGCGTGCGCCGCGTCCCTGCTGATGCTGCTGCAGGCGGCGGTTAACATCCGTGGTGATGCCGGTATAAAGCATACCTGCGGCGGTTTGGAGCAGGTAAAGCTGCCAGCCTTGTTCCATCTTACTCATCTCGAAAAATAGCTGGCAGGCAGTGTAGCGCGCTTAAGTCCGCACTGCTATTCGCCGTACGGAGTTGCACCTTGTCTGACCATCCCCATCTGATTCGTTATTTAAAAAAACAGCACGTGCTTTCGCTATGCACAACCGATGGCAACGACATCTGGTGCGCTAACTGCTTTTATGTGTTTGATGAAGCCAGCATGGCATTTTGGCTGATGACCGAGCCCAACACGCGTCATGGCGAATTAATGCAGAGGAATCCGCGCATCGCGGGTAGCGTCAACGGCCAGCCGAAAAGCGTGCTATTGATCAAAGGCGTGCAGTATCGGGGAGTGATTCAGCGACTCGACGGAGAGCGGGAAACGGTGGTGCGTAAAGCCTATCAAAAGCGTTTTCCGGTAGCGAAAAAAGTGACCGCGCCGCTGTGGGAGATTATTCTCGACGAAGTGAAGATGACGGACAATGCGCTGGGTTTTGGCAAAAAGATTGTCTGGACTAAGCCGTTGTAAGGTCGCCACTGATGGCGACCACAATGCGAAAGACGAGATTAGGCCGCGTTCAAAATCCGCAGTGCTTCGTGATTAAACGCGGGCAGATCTTCTGGCGTGCGGCTGGTGACGAGCTTGTCATCATCGACCACCACTTCTTTATCGTAAAAATCCGCGCCAGCATTGCGCAGATCAATGGCAATCGCTTTTACGCAGGTCATTTTGCGGCCGCGCACGCCGTTAGCGCTGATCAGCAGCTGCGGGCCGTGACAAATGGCGAATATCGGCTTGCCGCTGGCCACAAATTCTTTGGTGAAGCTGACGAAGCGATCGTCACCGCGCAGGGAATCGGGGGAGTGTCCACCAGGTAGCAGCAGCGCATCGAACTCCGCCGCGCTGACATCATCAATGCCCTTGTCGATTTTAACCTCAGCCTTACCCTGTTTCCCTTTAATGACGTTACCCGCCTTAAACTCAATGGTGACAACCTGATGGCCCGCTTTGGTGTAAGCCTCGGCCGGCGAGGTAAACTCTGAGTCTTCAAATTCATCGGTAATCAGTACCGCTATTTTCTTGCTCATCTTTTTCCTCCTTGCTGATTACGAACGGGTGTTCGTTACACATCTAACCATCAAGTCTGGTTGCCATGACGCAAAATGCAAGCCAGGCGGCTGCGCGCAATCGGGTTAAATTTCCGAGATGGATCAAGTTTGCGTCGTTTCGACATAGCTGATTTTATTGACCTGAATAACAATGCGGTCTTTCCGCTGCACCCTCCGGCGCGGCACTCGTTATTCAGTTGAATACGGAATTCGTGATGAATCAACTTACCTCGCCTACATCAGCGATGCGCTTCGCCTGGTGGAAACCGCTGCTGTTCCTTGCCGTGGTGGTCGCCGGCCTGTGGTATGTGAAATGGCAGCCTTACTACGGCAAAGCTTTTACTGCCGCCGAAACCCATTCTATCGGTAAATCGATATTGGCCAACGCGGCTGACTCACCGTGGCGGGCGGCGCTCGATTACGCCATGATCTATTTTCTGGCCGTATGGAAAGCAGCGGTGCTCGGTGTCATCCTGGGTTCGCTGGTGCAGGTACTGATTCCGCGCAACTGGCTGCTACGTTTGATGGGAAGCTCGCGCTTCGGCTCCACGCTGATTGGCACCGGTCTGGGTTTGCCGGGCATGATGTGCAGCTGCTGTGCGGCACCGGTGACTGCCGGCCTGCGTCAATCGCGGGTTTCGAGTGGTGCAGCAATGGCCTTTTGGCTGGCGAATCCGCTGCTCAATCCCGCTACGCTAATTTTTATGGGCTTTGTTCTCGGTTGGAATTTTGCCGCCATTCGGTTGGTGGCCGGTCTGATGATGGTGCTGGGGATCGCCTGGCTGGTGCAACGCAGTGTGCCCGATCAAGCCGTTGTCGCTCCCGTCAATGTTACTCACGATGAACAACCGTTTCTGACACGCTGGCTGCGGGTGATGTGGCGCTTGTTCTGCAACACGATTCCGCTGTATATCGTCGCGGTGTTGTTGCTGGGAGCCGCGCGCGTTTGGCTGTTCCCGCATGCCGATGGTGCGGTAGGCAATACGCTGTTTTGGGTGATGTTGATGGCAATTGCCGGCTGCTTGTTTGTAATCCCAACCGCAGCGGAAATCCCCATTGTGCAGACCATGATGCTGGCGGGCATGGGCATTGCGCCCGCGCTGGCACTGTTAGTGACGCTGCCCGCCGTCAGTGTGCCATCGTTATTGATGCTGCATCGCGCATTTCCCGCCCGGGCGTTGTGGATCGCACTGTTCGGCGTGGCCTTCAGCGGTATGCTGCTGGGCGTGCTCGCCCTGTGGCTGGCGTAGCGTCCAAATCTTCTGATTGCGGCTGCCGCGCCACAGCAGCCGCGCATCTTTCTCCGCTTCAATAAAGCGCCCGTCAATCAGCACATCAATCTCATTCAGCACCTCGCGCTGCGCATCACTCAGCTCCGCCATTTCGTAACCGGTCCACAGCCAGATATCCTTACCCGGGCATTCTTGCCGCACGCGTTTCACCAGGCGACGAATATGCGGCACGTTGTGCGGATGCAGCGGATCGCCGCCGCTCAGCGATAAGCCCTGACGTGGTATACGCCGATCGTTGAGATCGGCGATCAGCTGCTCTTCCAGCTCCAGCGTAAAGGGCTCGCCGGAATCCAGCCGCCACGTGCTCTGGTTATAGCAGCCGCGGCACTGATGTTCACAGCCCGCAACAAACAGCGTGCAGCGCGTGCCGGGACCGTTAACGATATCGACCGGATAATAGCGGTGAATGCGCATCATCCCAGTGGTCCCGTCTCCAGATGCTTAACCCGGCGCTGCACCTCTTCCTGCTTACCGGCGTTAAACGGGCGTGCATCCGGGCTGCCGAGATAGCCGCACACGCGGCGCGTCACCGAAACGCGCGCCGGATCGTGATTACCGCAACATGGGCAGGTAAAGCCTTTGCTGGTGCAACTGAACTCGCCGCTGAAACCGCATTCGTAGCACTCGTCTGTGGGCGTGTTGGTGCCGTAATACGGCACGCGGTGATAGCTGTAATCCCACACATCTTCCAGCGCCTTTAGGTTGTGCTGGATGTTGGGGTATTCGCCGTAACAAATAAAACCGCCGTTAGCGATGGCTGGATAGGGCGCTTCAAAGTCAATCTTGTCGTACGGATTGACCTTCTTCTCGACGTCGAGATGGAAGCTGTTGGTGTAATAGCCTTTGTCGGTAACGCCCGCCACCACGCCAAATTCGGCGGCATCAAGGCGGCAGAAGCGGTCGCACAGATTCTCGCTCGGCGTACTGTACAAGCTGAAGCCGTAGCCGGTCTCTTCTTTCCAGGCATCAACTGCGTTTCGCAGATGCGTCACAATCGCCACGCCTTTTTCCCGCAAATAATCGGCATCGTAAGGATGCACTTCGCTGCCGCTCAGCGCATTGAGCGTCTCATGCAGGCCGATGTAGCCGAGGGAAATCGAGGCGCGGCCATTGCGGAAAATGGATCCTACTTCATCGTCGGCTTTCAGCCGCACACCGCAGGCGCCTTCCATATAGAGAATGGGTGCCACGCGCGCTTTGGTCTTTTCCAGCCGGGCGATGCGCGTCATTAAGGCGCGTTTCGCCAGCGCCAGGCGTTGATCCAGCCGCTGCCAGAACTGCGCTTCGTTGCCTTGCGCTTCCAGCGCAATGCGCGGCAGATTGAGGCTGATCACGCCAATGTTGTTGCGACCTTCGTGAATCTGCTCACCGTTCTCTTCGTAGACGCCAAGGAAGCTGCGACAGCCCATTGGCGTTTTAAATGAGCCGGTCACTTCAACCACTTTTTCGTAGTTAAGGATATCCGGATACATGCGCTTGCTGGCGCACTCCAGCGCCAGCTGTTTGATGTCATAGTTAACATCACCCGGACGCCGATTAACGCCTTCACGAATAGCAAACACCAGTTTCGGAAACACCGCCGTTTTGTGATTTTTACCCAATCCGGCGATGCGATTGCGCAGAATGGATTGCTGAATCAGGCGCGCCGCCCAATCGGTGCCGAGGCCAAAACCAAAGGTGACAAACGGCGTCTGGCCGTTGGCGGTATGCAGCGTATTCACTTCATATTCCAGCGACTGAAATGCGTCGTAGCACTCTTTCTCCGTGCGCACGCGCGCATAGGCTTCCGCATCAGGAATCTGCCACTGCTGCGCCACCGCGCGATGCTTTTCCAGGCTGAGATTCACGAAAGGAGCCAACACTTCATCAATGCGATTGATGGTGGTGCCGCCGTAAATATGGCTGGCGACCTGAGCAATAATCTGCGCGGTGACCGCCGTGGCGGTGGCGATCGATTTGGGCGGTTCTATCTCGGCGTTGCCCATTTTAAAGCCGTTGGTCAGCATGCCCTGCAGGTCGATCAACATGCAGTTAAACATCGGGAAAAATGGGGAATAATCGAGATCGTGATAATGAATTTCGCCACGCTCATGCGCCAGCACCACATCGCGCGGCAACAGTTGCTGCTGGGCATAATGTTTAGCGACGATGCCGGCGAGCAGGTCACGTTGGGTGGGAATGACCTTGCTGTCTTTATTGGCGTTTTCGTTGAGCAGCGCCGCATTGGTTTGTTCCACTAAACCCCGGATGGCGTGATGCAGTTTACCGCGCTGTTCGCGCGCCAAATCGCGATCGTGACGGTATTCGATATAAGTGCGCGCCAGCTGTGGCCAGCGTCCGCTCATCAGCGTCTCTTCTACCGCACACTGAATATCGCGGATATCCACTTCGCGGTGCTCGGCCATTTGCTCACCGACCTGCGCCGCTACCTGTGCGCACCATGCGGCATCATCAATCTGTGCCGCCTGTGCGGCAGCACGTACCGCTGCCTCAATTCGCTGCGCATCAAACGGCACTCTGCAACCGTCACGCTTAATCACCACCGTCGCCATTTTCTCTCCGTGAAACTACATATGGATATTTTTAAGGAGTTTAACCGCTATATGTGGTGCTATGACGGGAATTAATTCGCCACTGTTTGACCTACAGCAAAGAAGCCACGACCAGGATTGAAAGCCGCGCAATGGTTAATCCGGCTAAACTACAAAAGTTTTAAGCCGACTTGATTTCAGCCGGTCGCTACTTGCTTTGCAAAGCGAAACAGGTTTAATGGGCCTTTTGCCCATTTTGGTCCGCCGTTTCATTTACAAGGATGCCCGCATGCTTTTGCAGAGAACGTTGCTTGCCTGTTGTATATCCATGACTTTTTCCGCCTTTGCCGCCCCCGCGGGTGATTTACCACTCATGCCGTGGCCGCAGAAAGTTGAGCAGCCGGGCGGTGGCGGCGCGTACTCGCTAACGCCACAGCTCACCTTGCATATTGCCGGCGACCATCTGGAAGGCGCAGAGTCACGCTGGCGGGCGCGCATTGCGCGTCAAACTGGCTGGCCGCTGTTGCCGGCCAGCGCATCCAGCGACCATCCCAATATTCAGGTGCAGATCGCCCAGGCTGTTGATCCGATTCCGCAGCCGGACAGCGATGAAAGTTATCACCTTGTCGTCAACAGCGATGGCGTTTTGCTGCAAGCGAATACACGCTTTGGTGCGATGCGCGGCATGGAAACCGTGTTGCAGCTGATTGAAAATACGGAGAATGGCACGGAAATCCCTTACGTCACCATTGACGATAAACCGCGTTTTCCGTGGCGCGGGGTGCTGATTGATTCGGCACGTCACTTCCTGCCGATTGAAACCGTAAAACGACAAATCGACGGCATCGCCGCCGCGCGCATGAACGTGTTTCACTGGCACTTAACCGACGATCAGGGTTGGCGCTTTGCCTCCAGCCACTATCCGCAACTGCAGGAGAAAGCCAGCGACGGCTTGTACTATACGCAGCAGCAGATGCGCGATGTGGTGCGCTATGCCACGCAGCGCGGCGTGCGCGTGGTGCCGGAAATCGATCTGCCGGGCCATGCATCGGCGATTGCGGTGGCGATGCCTGAGTTAATGAGCGCGCCGGGGCCTTATCAAATGGAGCGCGGCTGGGGCGTGTTTAAACCGCTGCTCGATCCCAGCAACGAAGCGGTATTTCGCTTTATCGACACCTTAATGGGTGAAGTGACGGCGATCTTCCCGGATCCCTATATCCACATCGGCGGCGATGAAGTCGATCCCACGCAGTGGAATGATTCGACGCGCATTCAGCAATTTATGCGCGATCATGGCCTGAAAGACACGCATGCGCTGCAAGCCTGGTTTAACCAGCGCGTCGAGAAAATTTTTGAAGCGCACCAGCGTCGCATGATCGGTTGGGATGAGGTTTACCATCCGGATCTACCGAAGAGCATTTTGATCCAATCCTGGCAGGGACAGGATGCGCTTGGTACCGTGGCGAAAAATGATTTCCGCGGCATTCTCTCCACCGGTTTCTATCTCGATCAGCCGCAGACCGCCGCTTATCACTACCGTAATGAACCCTGGCCGCAAGGCCTCAACGGCGCGGATCAGGTGCAATCCGGCGAGCACACGCAGAGCTGGCAGTTCACCATGCCACGCCTGAAAGGCAGTGCACTTAAAGGCAGCTTTACGCTGATTGAAGGCAAAAATGGCTGGCGCGGTTTTATTGATTTCAGCGGTAAAGCGCGCCGCATGGTCAGCGATGTGCGCTGGCTTTCGCCGACGCAGCTGACGTTCAGCGTCGATACGTGGATGGGGCCTTTTCAGCCGCTGGTGACGCTGACGCAAGACAAATTGACCGGATATATGCTGGTGGGCAACGTGCGCTATCCCACCGAAGGCAGCAAGCTGGCGCAGGTGCCAAAAGGCATTGCGCCATCGCTGCCCACGCCAGAGCAGATGAAAAATAATCTGATTGGCGGCGAAGCGGCACTGTGGGCGGAGAACGTCAACAGCCGGGTGATCGACATACGTTTGTGGCCGCGCGCTTTTGTGGTGGCCGAGCGTTTATGGTCCGCGCAGGATGTCACCGACAGCGACAACATGTATCAACGCCTGAGCGCGGTGGATCGCTGGGGCACCATTTCGGTGGGCTTGCAGCAGCATCAACAGGCTGAAGTGCAGATGATGCGGCTGGCGAATAGCAGCGACATCACGCCGCTGCGTGTGTTGGCCGAAGCGTTAGAGCCGGCGCAGTATTACACGCGTCAGCACCTGAAATTCCAGGCGGGACATTACGACTATTTTGAGCCACTGAATAGGTTAGCGGATGTGTTGCCTGCCGAGAGCAACGCGGTGCGTTTGCTGGACAAGCAGATTGATCGACTGATTGCCAATCGTGCCGATCACGCGGCGGCACATGCTATCCGCCAGCAACTGCAGCGCTGGCAGAATAACAGCGATGCGGTGATGCCGCTGATTCTGGGCAATTATCAGCTCAAGCCGTTACAGCAGCAGGTACAGCAAGTGGCGCAACTCAGTCGTATGGGGCTGGATTTGGTTAACGCGCTGGAGCGGAATCAGGCTTACGGGGCGGGAGAGGTGGCGCAGATGCATGCACAATTGGATGCCGCAGCGCAGGTGCAGGATGAAACGGTGCTGGCATTGGTGAGGCCGCTGGAGAAGTTGCTGCGATCTTCGAAGTAGATTCCCTCACCCCAACCCTCTCCCGCAAGCGGGCGAGGGAGCAGTCCGAGCACTAAACAGTTCCCTCTCCCGCGTGCGGGAGAGGGCTAGGGTGAGGGCATAAGCCGCACCCATCAACGACGTACCGCGATCGCCTCGATCTCAATCTTCACATCTTTCGGCAGACGCGCCACTTCCACACAGGAGCGTGCAGGGAAGCTGGCGTTATGCTCGGTAAAGAACGCTTCATAAGTCGCGTTTACCGTGGCGAAATCATTCAGATCTTTGACGAACACGGTAGTTTTCACAATGTCGCCCACTTTCAGGCCTGCAGCTTCCACAATCGCCTGCACATTTTCCAGTGACTGACGCGCCTGAGCAGACACATCGTCGGCCACGGCGCCGGTAGCAGGATTAACCGGAATCTGGCCAGAGGTGATGATCATGCTGCCGAGATCCACGCCCTGTACGTAAGGGCCAATCGCTGCGGGTGCGTTTGAAGTACTGATTTCGCGAGACATTGTTTCTCCTTAGAAGTGCGCGGCCGACCGTTGTCCGCCGCGAAATGAATCGTCCCATTATAGGGACGACGCGGGCGATTACCAGTGACCGAGCACCACGTGGCGCGCGAACTCTTTCTCGCAATATTTGCACTTCAGATGCACATCATCTTCGCGCTTTTTCACCGCAAAGCTGGTAAATACCGGCTCGTTACGGCTGATGCAGTTACTGTTCGGGCAGGTCAGCACGCGGTCGATACGATCCGGCAAGGTGGGGGCGATCTTCGCCACCACTTCGTACTCGTCAATACGGTTCACCGTGGCGAGCGGCGCATACACCGCTAGCTGGTTGATCTGATCGTCTGTCAGGAAGGTATTCTCGATTTTGATCAGATCCTTGCGCCCCATTTCACCCGACGGCAAATTGAGGCCGATGGTGATGCGCTGATCGGTTTCGGTCAGGCGAAACAGGGACAGTAACTTAAAGCCAACCTGCGCCGGGATATGGTCAATCACCGTGCCGCGCTTGATGGCTTCAACCTGCAATTTATTATCGTGAGTCATCGGGTTGCTCCTTATAGTGCCAGTTCGCTATTCAGTACCAGTGCCAGCAGTGCCTGGCGGGCGAAGATGCCGTTACCGGCCTGCTGGAAATACCAGGCATGCGGCGTGCTATCCACGTCGGTGGTGATCTCGTCGATGCGTGGCAGCGGATGCAGCACTTTCATGTTGTCGCGTGCACCCGCTAAATCGGCGGCGCGCAGGATGAATTGCGCTTTGACGTTGGCATATTCCGACGGATCGAGGCGCTCTTTCTGCACGCGCGTCATGTAGAGAATGTCGAGTTGTGGCATCACTTCTTCAATGGTGTCATGGCGTGACCAGGCAATATTCTGCTCATCCAGCATATCGGTGATGTACGACGGCATCGCCAGCGCATCGGGCGCGATAAAGAAGAAACGGTTGCCGTCAAATTTCGCCAGCGCCTGCGTCAGTGAATGCACGGTACGGCCATATTTCAGGTCGCCGACCATCGCCACATTCAGGTTATCGAGGCGATGTTGCGTTTCGCGGATGGTGAAGAGATCGAGCAGCGTTTGCGTCGGATGCTGGTTCGCGCCATCACCGGCATTAAGTATTGGAATGCCGCCGGAAAATTCGGTCGCCAGACGCGCCGCGCCTTCCTGCGGATGACGCATCACGATGGCATCCACGTAGGTACCAATCACCGAAATGGTATCGGCGAGGGTTTCGCCTTTCTTGCCAAGCGAAGTGTTGCTGCCATCAGCGAACCCCACCACCGACGCGCCGAGACGATGCATCGCCGTTTCAAACGACAAGCGCGTGCGCGTTGAGGCTTCAAAGAAGCAGCTGGCGATAACGTTATGCTTCAGCAACTCCGGCTGGGGATGGGCTTTCAGCTGGGCGGCGGTATGCAGCACCAGCTCCAGCTCGTCGCGGTTGAGATCGTTAATGGAAATAATGTGCTTGCGATATAGCGGGTTGGCCATAGCGTTCTCCTCTGCGCTGCCGGATTGCGGACAAAAAAAAGCCCCTGCTTAAGGGGCTTTTTTTACGATCGATTGATGACGGAAAGAAACAGGTGCGCCGCCCGCTGTCAGGCGTCGTTGAGCGTCGAATTGTGCGCTGCGCTGTTGCATGTTTCCTCCGGCAAATTGGGCCGCATTATACGCATTCACTGATTTGCAGCAAGCAAATATCGCGCGCGAGGTAAACGTTTGCTTCGCTATATTTATCGCTTACCTAAGGTGGCGACCATCACCGCTTTAATGGTGTGCATGCGGTTTTCTGCCTGATCGAACACGATGCTGTGTGCCGATTCAAACACTTCATTGCTCACTTCCATGCCATCGTGCAAACCATACTGTTCAGCCATCTGGCGGCCGAGCGTGGTTTTATCGTCATGGAAAGCCGGCAGACAGTGCAGGAATTTCACCTGCGGATTACCGGTCAGGGCCAGCATCGCGCTATTCACCTGATAAGGACGCAGCAGGGCGATGCGATCTTCCCACACCGATTTGGCTTCGCCCATCGACACCCATACATCAGTGTAGATGAAGTCGGCACCTTGCACGCCTTCGGCGATATCTTCGGTCAGCGTGATTTTGCCGCCGGTTTGCTGCGCGGCCACGCGGCATTGTTCGACTAATTCAGCTTCTGGCCAGCAGCCTTTCGGTGCCACCAGACGCAGATCCAGCCCCACTAGCGCTGCAGCTTCCAGCATGCTGTTGCCCATGTTGTTGCGCGCATCGCCCACATACACCAGCGTCATTTGATTCAGCGATTTGCCGGGCAGATGTTCCTGCATGGTCAACAGATCGGCCAGCAGCTGCGTAGGGTGAAACTCGGTGGTCAGGCCGTTCCACACCGGCACGCCAGCGAACTCCGCTAAGGTTTCCACCAGTTCCTGGCCGTAGCCGCGATATTGAATACCGTCATACATGCGGCCCAGCACACGAGCGGTGTCTTTCATCGACTCTTTATGGCCGATTTGGCTGCCGCTCGGGCCGAGATAGGTGACGTTAGCGCCCTGATCGTAAGCGGCAACTTCGAAAGAGCATCGGGTACGAGTCGAGTCTTTTTCGAAGATGAGCGCGATGTTTTTGCCTTTCAGGTACTGCGTTTCGCCGGCATTTTTCTTTGCGTGTTTTAATTCACCTGCCAGACTCAGCAGAGAATCGATTTCGGCCGGGGTGAAATCCAGCAATCTCAGGAAATGTCTTTGATACAGCTGACTCATACAGCGCTCCGGTTGCCCACATAAAATGAATTAAAATTCAATCTAACCGTATGAATATGCATTTTCAACCCCGGCGTTAAGAAACTTGTTGTTTTGTGTAGTGGCGCGCGAGGCAGTGTGGGAAAATAATCTTATTCAGCCGAATATTTTGAGGACACACCCATGGCATATGAAGCATTGCTGGAAGAACAGCGCGAAGAGACGCGACTGATCATTGAAGAGCTGCTGGAAGACGGCAGCGATCCCGATGCGCTTTACACTATTGAGCATCATCTCTCCTGCAACAATTTCGACTCGCTGGAGAAGGTGGCGGTTGATGCCTTCAAGCTGGGCTATGAAGTGAGCGAGCCAGAGGAGCTGGAGCTGGAAGACGGCAGCAAAGTGATGTGCGTTGATATCCTGAGCGAAGGCGCGCTGAAGCCGGAGCTGATTGACGCGCAGGTTGAGCAGTTGGTGAATCTGGCGGGCAGCTACAACGTCGATTACGACGGTTGGGGCACCTACTTTGAAGATCCCGATGCCGAAGATGAAGACGACGATGGCGAATTCATCGACGACGAAGAAGACAACGGTGTACGCCACTAAGCCTTCCTTAACGGGCGGCGCTCGCCGCCCCGATTCCTTCTCCCCGTAAGACAAAAGATGGCCCATGAATTACGCTCCGCTATTAGAACCGATCTATCAATTCCTGCATTGCCGCACGCCACACGCGTGGATTGATGAAGCGCGCAAGCCGGAAAATCTGACGCTGCTGCTCACCGATCATATGGTTTGCGAATTGAAGGCCGCGCAAACCGCGGTGTTTATCATCCGTAAATACGTGGCGGATAAGCCGAGTGGCGATGCCATTCTGGCGTGGCTTAAGCCGTATGAAGATTTTATCTACCGCGATGAACCGGACAGCAACTTTATCAACGCCCACAAAAATCTGACCAAAAGTATCATTGTGCGCAATGAGCTGCCGTGGGCCGACGATTTGGTGGAGATGATGGTGCTGCTGATCAAAGAGGAGTTGCATCACTTTTATCAGGTGTGGGAAATCATGCAGTCGCGCGGTTTGCCCTATCGTAAAATCACCGCCAGCCGTTATGCCAAAGGGCTGATCCGTGAAATCGCCACGTATGAGCCAGATGCGCTGGTGGATAAGTTGATTTGCGGAGCGTACATCGAAGCGCGATCCTGCGAACGTTTCGCCAGCCTGGCGCCGTATCTGGATGAGCAGCTTGAGAAGTTCTACATTTCGCTGTTGCGATCGGAAGCGCGTCATTACCAGGATTATCTGAAGCTGGCGCAGCAGATTTCGCCGAAGGACATTGCGCCACGCGTACAGGCGTTTGGTGCGACAGAAGCGCGCTTAATCAGTGAGCCGGATGGCGAATTGCGTTTTCATAGCGGTGTGCCTTCGATTTAGCTATGTGCTCGCAGTCCCCCATCCCGGCCTTCCCCCGCTTGCGGGGGAAGGAGATTCTGCCACATGCAGCTCCCAACCCACATATAGCAGCATCATCCTCCCCCATTTATGGGGGAGGACCGAGGAGGGGGACAGCGAGCACATCAAATCACAACACCTTCAACATCCGCACTTCGCAATCCACGTGTCCGGTACAGCCCATCGCGATGTCAATCAGCTCAAAGCCCAACGACTCATACAATTTAATCGCGCGCGTCAGGCTGCCGGTGGTTTCCAGATAACAGCGGCGAAACCCCTTTTGACGAGCATGTTCCATGGCGCGCAGCGCCAGATCGCGCGCCAGACCTAAGCCACGCACCTGCGGCAGGAAATACATTTTCTGCAGCTCACAAATATCCGGTGCGCTACAAGCCAACGGCGCAACGCCGCCGCCGCCCACCACTACGCCTTCATGTTCAACAATCCAGTAGGCGCTATTGGCTTCACTGTACAGTTCGAACAGGCGATCCAGATTGGGATCGGACACGGTGTAACCTTTGTCCGCCGTCAGCCCAAATTCGGCTGACACATCGCGGATCACCTGCGCGATCAGCGGATTATCGGCGGCTGTAATCGGGCGCACCTTTAAATTGATGGGGGCGTCGGTGGTCATCATTATCTTCCGGTATAAAAAAGCCGGGCAGTGCCCGGCTTCGATTAAGCAGTTGGACTGAAGCGCTTACAATGCCGCAATCACGCCCTGCTGTTCAAACAGTTTTGCTTTAGATTGCTCAAGCTCGGCTACGCGCTCACGCTCTTTGGCAACAACCGCTTCCGGCGCACGTGACACAAAGCCTTCGTTGGCCAGCTTGGTCTGGATCTTCTCGATTTCCACATCGAGTTTTACCAGCTCTTTCGCCAGACGCTCCAGCTCGGCTTCTTTGTTCACCAGATCCGCCATTGGGATCAGCAACTCAGCGCCTTCAACAATCTTCGTCACCGAAACCGGGCCTTTCTCGCCCGCTGGCAGAATGGTCAGGCTTGCCAGACGCGCCAGACGCGACAGGAAAGTACGGTTCTCTTCCACGCGACGCTGCGCCGCAGCCGAGCAGTCACGCAGCAGCACATCGAGCGGCTTGCTTGGCGCGATGTTCATCTCAGCGCGAATATTACGTACCGCGACAATCGCCTGTTTCATCCACTCGATATCAGCTTGCGCCTCGGCATCTTCCTTCGCCGCTTCATACTGCGGGAACGGCTGCAGCATAATGGTATCGTGATCGATGTTTTTCAGGCCTTTCACACGCTGCCAGATGGTTTCGGTGATGTAAGGAATAATCGGGTGCGCCAGACGCAGCAGCGCTTCCAGCACGGTGACCAGCGTATTACGCGTGCCGCGCAGTTCCGCTTCGCTACCGCTGGTCATCACCGGCTTCGTCAGCTCCAGATACCAGTCACAGAACTGGTTCCAGGTGAAGTCGTAAAGAATATTGGCAGCAATATCAAAGCGATAGCTATCCAGCGCTTCACGATACGCCTTCACGCTGCGGTTGAATTCGCTCAGAATCCAGCGATCCGCCAGCGACAGCTTCATTTCGCCGCCGTTTTGTCCGCAATCCTGCTCTTCGGTGTTCATCAGCACGAAGCGGCTGGCGTTCCACAGCTTGTTACAGAAGTTGCGGTAGCCTTCAAGGCGCTTCATGTCCCAGTTGATGTCACGACCGGTAGAAGCCAGCGCGGCGAGGGTAAAGCGCAGCGCATCGGTACCTGATGGCACGATGCCGTCCGGGAACTGCTTCTCGGTACGTTTGCGGATCTTTTCAGCCAACTGCGGCTGCATCATGTTGCCGGTACGCTTCTCCAGCAGATCTTCCAGCGAAATACCGTCAATCATATCCAGGGGATCGATGACGTTGCCTTTCGACTTGGACATCTTCTGGCCTTCTTCATCGCGGATCAAACCGGTCATGTAGACGGTTTTAAACGGTACCTGCGGCTTGCCGTTTTCATCTTTGATGAAGTGCATGGTCAGCATGATCATGCGCGCAATCCAGAAGAAGATAATGTCGAAGCCGCTCACCAACACGCTGGTTGGATGGAAGGTACGCAGCGCTTCGGTGTTCTCTGGCCAGCCAAGAGTAGAGAACGTCCACAGACCGGATGAGAACCAGGTATCCAGTACGTCGTCATCCTGGCGCAGCGCAACGTCGGCGGCCAGATGGTTTTCCTGACGCACTTCGTCTTCGGTGCGGCCAACGTAGACGTTGCCGTCGTTGTCGTACCACGCCGGAATGCGGTGTCCCCACCACAGCTGACGCGAAATACACCAATCCTGAATGTCTCGCATCCAAGAGAAGTACATGTTTTCGTACTGTTTTGGCACGAACTGGATGTCGCCATTCTCAACCGCTTCAACCGCAACTTTCGCCAGCGGGGCGGTGCGCACATACCATTGGTCAGTCAGCATTGGTTCAATCACCACGCCACCGCGATCACCGTAAGGAACGGTCAGGTCGTGCGGTTTGATCTCTTCCAGCAGGCCGATTTCGTCAACGGCAGCGACAATCGCTTTACGCGCAGCAAAACGCTCCATTTTCTGGAACTGTGCTGGGATATCGTCGGCACACTCGTCGCTCACTTCGCCATTAGTATCGAACACTTCCGCGCGCTCGCGGATATCGCCATCGAAGGTCAGAATATTGATCATTGGCAGCTTGTGACGACGACCGACTTCGTAGTCATTAAAGTCATGCGCTGGCGTGATTTTCACGCAGCCGGTGCCTTTTTCCATATCGGCGTGTTCATCGCCAACGATCGGAATACGACGGTTCACCAGCGGCAGGATCACTTCTTTGCCGATCAAATCTTTATAGCGAGGATCTTCCGGGTTAACCGCGACGCCAGTATCGCCCAACAGGGTTTCCGGACGGGTGGTCGCCACCACCAGATAATCTTTGCCTTCCGCGGTTTTCACACCGTCAGCCAGCGGATAGCAGATATGCCACATCGAGCCTTTGCTCTCGCGGTTTTCCACTTCCAGATCGGAGATGGCAGTACGCAGTTTTGGATCCCAGTTTACCAGGCGTTTGCCACGGTAAATCAGGTTCTCTTTATACAGGCGGACAAACACTTCGCGCACCGCGTTGGACAGACCGTCATCCATAGTGAAGCGCTCGCGCTCCCAGTCAACCGAGTTGCCGAGACGGCGCATCTGGCGGGTAATGGTGCCGCCGGATTCCGCTTTCCACTGCCAGATTTTGTCGATGAACGCATCGCGACCGTAATCCTGGCGTGTTTTGCCCTCTTCAGCGGCGATCTTACGCTCAACGACCATCTGCGTGGCGATACCGGCGTGATCGGTACCGGCCTGCCACAGGGTGTTTTTGCCCTGCATGCGCTGGTAACGCACCATGGTATCCATGATGGTTTGCTGGAAAGCGTGACCCATATGCAAGCTGCCGGTGACGTTCGGCGGCGGGATCATGATGCAAAAGCTTTCCTGGCTGGTGTCGCCATTCGGTTTAAAGTAGCCCTGCTGTTCCCAGTGCTCGTAGAGCGGCTGCTCGATATCTTGCGGGTTATATGTCTTTTCCATTTCTACACTGTCGTTTGCGGCGAGGGTGGCGTCGCCGTATTCAATTGGAAACCAACGCTGCGATAGGCTTTATAGCGATCGCGCGCCAGTTGTTTTAGGGATTCTTCATAAGGTACGAAGTCTATCACTTCATGGAAAGCAGTAGCAAAATCTGCGAACTGTGGCAGCAGGCTGATCAACAGATCGCGCGGCGAACTGCCACGGCGCTGCGGCCAGGCCAGTTCAACCGGTGCGCCATAGCGCGGGCCTTCGCCGGCCAGATTGTGCGGCACAAATGCGTTAGCCGGCAACTGCCAGAGTGCTTCATCCAGCCGATTGGCTTGCTCTTCATTTTCGCAGGCAATCAGAATGCGTTTGCCGTCACGCCAGCGTGTTTCGGCAAGAGAGCATACCAGGGCTTCGATGGCGGTTAAGCCGTCGCCTGCGCTCTCAGACTCCATCACATAGAAAGTGGCGTTTTTCATGGGATCCTTTGAATGAGAGGGGGGCTCGCTGTCCCCCATCCCGGCCTTCCCCCATAACTGGGGGAAGGAGATGCTGCTACATGCAACTTCACAACTCACATAGGGCAGCATCTTCCTCCCCCACTTGTGGGGGAGGACCGAGGAGGGGAACAGCCATCACCAAATCAATCGTCGCCGTTCAGTCCAGCACGGTTCAGCAGGAACTGCGACAGCAGCGGCACCGGACGACCGGTTGCGCCTTTGGCTTTACCTGAACGCCATGCGGTACCGGCGATATCCAGGTGCGCCCAGTTGAACTTACGTGCAAAGCGCGCCAGGAAGCAGGCTGCGGTAATCGCGCCGCCAGGACGGCCGCCAATGTTTGCCATATCGGCAAAATTGGATTCCAGCTGTTCCTGATACTCATCCGCCATCGGCAGACGCCAGGCGCGATCGCCTGATTGCTCAGACGCGCTGATCAGCTCGTGCGCCAGCGGATTGTGGTTCGACATCAAACCGCTGACATGATGGCCCAGCGCAATCACGCAGGCACCGGTCAGCGTTGCGACGTCAATCACCACTTCTGGCTCGAAACGCTCGACATAGGTCAGCGCATCGCACAGCACCAGTCGGCCTTCAGCATCGGTATTCAGCACTTCTACGGTTTGGCCGGACATAGTGGTTAACACGTCACCCGGACGCATTGCTTTGCCGTCTGCCATGTTTTCACAGCCTACCAGCACGCCGACGACATTCAGCGGCAGATTCAATTCTGCCACCATGCGCATCACGCCGTACACCGAGGCCGCGCCGCACATGTCGTACTTCATCTCATCCATCGCTTCGGCTGGTTTAATCGAAATACCGCCGGAATCGAAGGTTAAGCCTTTCCCCACCAGCACGATGGGGCGCGCTTCGGGATCGTTATTGCCTTTGTACTCAATCACCGACATCAGCGATTCATTATGTGAACCGGCTCCGACCGCCAGATACGCGTTCATGCCCAGCTCTTTCATCTGCTGCTCGCCGATGACGCGCGTGGTGACATTTTTGCTGTACGCATCCGCCAGCTGACGCGCCTGTGACGCCAGGTAGGCGGCGTTACAGATATTTGGCGGCATATTGCTGAGATCTTTGGCCGCTTTCACGCCTGCAGCCACGGCCAAACCGTGCTGAATGGCGCGCTCGCCGCTGGTCAGTTCACGACGGGTTGGCACGTTGAACACCAGTTTGCGCAGTGGACGGCGCGGTTCAACTTTGTTGCTTTTCAGCTGATCAAAGTTGTAGAGCGCTTCTTTCGAGGTTTCGACCGCCTGGCGCACTTTCCAGTAGGTATTGCGGCCTTTTACGTGCAGTTCTGTCAGGAAGCACACCGCTTCCATCGAACCGGTGTCATTCAGCGTATTGATCGTCTTCTGAATCACCTGCTTGTACTGACGCTCATCCAGCTCGCGCTCTTTACCGCAGCCGATCAGCAGGATGCGTTCGGAGAGGATATTTGGCACATGGTGCAGCAGCAGCGTTTGGCCCACTTTTCCTTCCAGTTCACCGCGGCGCAGCAGGGCGCTGATGTAGCCATCGCTGATCTTATCTAACTGCTCAGCAATGGGTGACAAACGGCGCGGTTCGAAAACGCCAACAACAATGCAGGCGCTACGCTGTTTTTCCGGGCTACCGCTTTTTACACTGAACTCCATGCACTCTCCTGAATCTTAAAGACAACGGCCTTAGCTGTCGTTAGAATGTAGCGCGTTCGTAACCCATTAATTTGTTGCGACGCCATGACAATTCAGCGCCGGTAGTCATAATGAGTTGTGGTGACAATATGTTGTTTTTTCACCACGCTAACGCGTTCGTCATACTATTTTAGCTACGATGACGGCCATTGATGAAGAAAAATGGCTGATAAGCGTTGAAACTAGCGATTTTCCTGCAAAAAGACAAGTTATCACAGGCGTACTAAGCGTGATCATCATTAGATATCTGGTTCGGGAAACGCTCAAAAGCCAGCTGGCTATCCTCTTCATCCTGCTACTGATCTTCTTTTGTCAGAAGTTAGTGCGGATTTTGGGAGCTGCGGTGGATGGCGAGATCCCAACAAACTTAGTTCTGACATTGTTAGGACTTGGCGTGCCTGAAATGGCACAACTTATCCTGCCCCTAAGCCTATTTCTGGCGATTTTAATGACCCTTGGGCGGCTGTACACCGAAAGTGAAATCACGGTGATGCATGCCTGCGGCCTGGGTAAAAGCGTGCTTATTAAAGCCGCGATGATCCTGATGCTGTTCACCTCGCTGGTGGCGGCGGTCAATGTCATCTGGTTAGGGCCGTGGTCGTCGCGTTATCAGCAAGAAGTGACGCAAAACGCCAAAGCGAATCCGGGTGCGGCAGCGCTGGCGGCTGGACAGTTCCAGACGTCCAGTGACGGCAACGCGGTGCTGTTTGTCGAAAACGTGAAAGGCAATACCTTCGGCAACGTGTTCCTGGCGCAGCTGCGTCCGAAAGGCAACGCGCGTCCCTCGGTGGTGCTGGCAGACAGCGGTCACATGGAGCAGCGTAAAGATGGCTCGCAGGTGGTCACGCTGGATAAAGGCACGCGCTTTGAAGGTACCGCCTTGCTCCGCGATTTCCGCATTACTGACTTTGTGAACTATCAAGCGCTGGTGGGCTACAAAGAAGCCACGCTGGATCCGAACGATGCCGATCAGGCGGATATTAGCGCGTTGCTGCAAAACAAGACGCCTCAGTTCCAGGCGGAATTCCACTGGCGTTTGACGCTGATCTTTGCGGTGCTGGTGATGGCGTTAATGGTGGTGCCGCTTAGCGTGGTAAACCCGCGTCAGGGGCGCGTGCTCTCAATGTTGCCCGCCATGCTGCTGTATCTGATCTTCTTCTTGCTACAGAGTTCTCTGCGTTCCAACGCTGCGAAAGGCCGGTTCGACCCTGCCATCTGGATGTGGGTAGTGAACTTCGCCTATCTGGCACTGGCGGTGCTGCTGAACCTATGGGATACCGTGCCGATGCGTCGCATCCGTGCCCGTTTTAGCCGTGGAGGATCGGTCTGATGTTTAAGGTTCTTGACCGCTATATCGGCAAAACTATCTTCAACACCATCATGCTGACGCTGTTCATGCTGGTGTCGTTGTCAGGCATCATTAAGTTCGTGGATCAGCTGCGTAAAACCGGGCAGGGCGCGTATACCGCACTGGACGCCGGTTACTACACGCTGCTCAGCGTACCGAAAGATATCGAAATCTTCTTCCCGATGGCGGCGCTGTTGGGCGCGTTACTCGGTTTGGGCACGCTGGCGCAGCGCAGTGAGCTGGTGGTGATGCAGGCATCGGGCTTTACTCGCATGCAGGTGGCGCTGGCGGTAATGAAAACCGCCATTCCGCTGGTGCTATTAACCATGGCGGTGGGCGAGTTCGTTGCGCCGCAGGGTGAGCAGATGGCGCGTAACTATCGTGCGCAACAGCTGTACGGCGGCTCGCTGGTCTCTACGCAAAACGGTCTGTGGGCGAAGGACGGTAACAACTTCATCTACATCGAGCGCATCAAAGGCGATAACGAGATTGATGGTGTCAGCATCTATAATTTCAGCGACCAGCGCCGTTTGCTGAGCGTACGTTACGCGGCGACTGCGACCTGGAACGCCGATAAGAAGCTGTGGGTGTTGTCGCAGGTGGATGAGTCTAACCTGCAAGATGCCAAACAAATCACCGGTTCACAGAGCCTGAGCGGCGAATGGAAAACCAATCTTACGCCAGATAAGCTCGGCGTGGTGGCGCTGGATCCAGACGCTTTGTCGATCAGTGGCCTGTATAACTACAGCAAATACCTTAAGCAGAGCGGCCAGGTTTCGGGACGTTACCTGCTGAATATGTGGAGCAAAATCTTCCAGCCGCTGTCGGTAGCGGTGATGATGCTGATGGCGCTGTCGTTTATTTTTGGTCCGCTGCGTAGCGTCTCGATGGGCGTGCGCGTGGTAACGGGGATTAGCTTTGGCTTCCTGTTCTACGTGCTGGATCAGATCTTTGGCCCGTTAAGCCTGGTCTACGGTTTACCGCCGATATTAGGCGCGATTCTGCCGAGCGGCGCGTTCTTCGCCATCAGCTTGTTCCTGCTGATGAAACGCCGGTAATTGTCATGGGCCAGCCTCGATGCTGGCCCATCCTCATCTGTAAAAATCGCCTTTTCTGACGTCCCTCACTGCAACTGCTGAACCCATCCTGGCACCTGCGACAACAAATACAAAATCAGGCCAATGGTGCCGCCCACCAGCGTGCCGTTAATGCGGATGAACTGCAGATCGCGACCTATATTCAGCTCGATTTGCTGTGACATATCGCGCGCATCCCAGCTTTTCACGGTATCGCTGATATGGCGCGTCAGGAAGGTGGCGAACTCCGGTGCCACGCTGCGTGCCGCATCTTCCAGATGTTGATTCATTGAAGCGCGTAACGCTTCATCGGCAGCCAGGGTTTCACCCAGCCACAGCGCGGCCAGTCTAACGCGCTCCTGCACCCGTGAATCCTCACTGTTCAAATCGTCTTTCAGCCAGCCACGTAAATCCTGCCACAGTTCGCCGATATAACGATTGAAAGACTCATCCTCCTTCAGCCAGTTCTTGATGCCTTCGGCGCGTTCCGCCATTTCCGGATCGGTTTTCAGTCGCTCAATCAGCCGCTGCACCGCACGGTCGAAGCCCAGACGCAGCTCATGTCCCTGATCGAGCGCCACCTGGTCGAGAATTGAATCCACCGCATTCGCCACCAAATCGGCGCTGTGCTCGCCCAGCCATTCAGTCGGCAGCATTTTGGCTTTAATCGGATGTTCGCGTTTCAGCCAGCGCACAATCTGCGCGGCGATAAACTCGCGCGTGCCGGGCTTGTGCAGCAAGCGCAGCAGCTGTTGCACCGCGGCATCGAGCAATTCCTGATGACGATTGTTTTTGGTCAGGCTATCCAACAGCAGTGCGCTGGATTGGGTGAGATCAACTTTATCCAGCGCGCGATGCACCGCGCGGCGTAAAAAGCGCTGAATGCGTTGGTCGTCAGTGAGATCGAGAAAGCCGCGCATCACCTGCAGCAGATGGCGGCCAATGCGATCGGCGTTGCCCGGCGTGTTCAGCCACTGTGCCAACATTTGCGACGGATCGTGGCGGCGAATCAGCGCCAGTAGCGAATCGGTATCGAGGAATTTCTCTTGCACGAAGCGACCAAGATTCTCTCCAATACGATCTTTGTTACGCGGAATAATCGCCGTATGACGTGAGATAAACGGCACCGGCACGCGCCGGAACAGCGCCACCACGGCGAACCAGTCGGCTAAGGCCCCGACCATCGCCGCTTCAGCAATCGCCTTTACTCCCAGCACCCAAAAATTAGGCGGCAGAAACAGTGTTACGACAAAAGTCGCGGCGGCAATCACCAGCAGCGACAGCGCCAGACGTTTGCTGCGTTTGAGTTGTTGATATTTATCCATAAATCCTTTTTTAACGACGACGGCCGCCCAATAAACTGCCGAGCACACCGCGAATGATCTGATTGGTAACCTGACGTGCAGCGCTTTTCGCCACGCTCTGCACCACGCCATCGCGCTTGCCACCGCGCGGACCGGTGGTGCCGAACAGAATGTCCTTCAGGCCGCCGAGAATGCCGCCATCAACATCGACGCTGTTACCTTTGGCTTCTGGCGCGTTGGCTTGCTGCGTCGCGACCTGCACGCCTTTTTGCAACATTTCGAAGGCGGATTCACGATCCACTTCAGTATCGTATTTGCCGTACAGCGGCGAGTTGTTGATCAGGCTGTTACGTTCATCCAGACTCACCGGGCCCATGCGCGAGCCGGGTGCAATCACCATCGCACGCTGCACCATCGAGGGACTGCCTTTTTCATCAAGGAAGGAGATTAGCGCTTCGCCGGTGCCGAGCGCCTGAATCGCCTCGACGGTATCAAAGTCTGGATTGGCGCGCATGGTTTCGGCGGCGCTTTTCACTGCTTTCTGGTCTTTCGGCGTAAAAGCACGCAGTGCGTGCTGCACGCGGTTGCCGAGCTGTCCCAGCACGTTGTCGGGAATATCGCCAGGATTCTGCGTGACGAAATAGACGCCAACGCCCTTGGAGCGGATCAAACGAATCACCTGCTCAACCTTCTCCAGCAGCACCGGCGGCGCATCGGTAAACAGCAGGTGCGCTTCGTCGAAGAAGAACACCATTTTTGGCTTGTCGAGATCGCCCGCTTCCGGTAACTGCTCATACAGCTCGGCCAGCAACCACAGCAGGCTGGTGGCGTAGAGTTTTGGCATTTGATAGAGCTTTTCCGCCGAGAGGATATTGATAAAGCCTTTACTGTTGCTGTCGCAGCGCATCCAGTCGCGGATATCCAGCATGGGTTCGCCAAAGAAGTGCTCGGCCCCTTGCTGTTCCAGCGCCAGCAAGCCGCGCTGAATCGCCCCCACCGACGCGCTGTTGATGTTACCGTATTGCGTCTGAAATGCCTTGGCGTTGTCGCCGATGTACTGCGTCATGGCGCGCAGATCTTTGAAGTCCAGCAGCAACAAGCCTTGATCGTCGGCGATGCGGAAGATGATCTGCAGTACGCCGGATTGCACGTCGTTGAGATTGAGCAGACGTGCCAGCAGCAGCGGGCCGAGATCGGACACTGTCGCACGCACCGGATGCCCCTGCTGGCCAAAAATATCCCACACCATCACCGGATTTTTCTGCGCCTGCCAGTCGGTAACGCCGATCTTCGTCAGACGCGCCAGCAGTTTTTCAGAGCCTTCGCCTGCAGCGGAAATACCGGTGAGATCGCCTTTAACATCCGCCATAAACACCGGCACGCCGATGTCGGAGAAGGATTCCGCCAGCTTTTGCAGCGTCACGGTTTTGCCGGTGCCGGTGGCACCAGTGATCAAGCCGTGGCGGTTCGCCATGTTGGAGAGGAGATGCAATTGAACGTCGGGCGTTTGGGCAATCAGCAACGGAGTGGTCATGATTATTTCGCTCTCAGGCAATAGGTTATGCCAGAAAGGATAGCAAGCGGCGCGCGAGGAGGGAGGAGGATTGTGCCGAAAAAAGTCGGGGAGGTGCGCGCTGTCCCTCATCCCAACCTTCTCCCGCCAGCGGGAGAAGGAGCCGATCCAGCCGATTTGTGGCTAACGTTATCTGCTTAGCTATAAACTGCAGCAGACTGTTCCCCCAAACTGCAGCAGACCGTTCCCTCTCCCGCTTGCGGGAGAGGGCTAGGGTGAGGGCCCACGCGCACCGCATCTAACAACTACTTCTGCACCGTATCAAAAAACAGCAAACTCACGCCAATCCCTTGCTGCACATGATTAACGTTATTGCGCACCGCGACCTGCTGCGCGCCCTGCAGCGTTACCACAAACGGGGAATTCTGCTGCACGGTTTTTTGCAAATCGGTATATAACGCACGACGTTTAGCCGCATCGCTTTCACCGGCTGCCGCACGGGTTTTGGCACTGAGTTCCGGAATATCCCAGCCAACGCGCCACGCCAGGGTTTTGGATCCGCCCGGCACGTTATAGGCGAAGGCGCTGGCATTGGTGTTGGGATCGACATAGTCCGCGCCCCAATAGATAAAGATCGACTGGAAATCGCGGCCGCGCATTTTGCTCCACAGTTCTGACTCCGCCACCGGCTGCAGCTCAATCTGCACATCCGCCTTGGCAAAGCTGGCCTGCAGCGCCTGCGCCACATCAATGTAAGGCGGCTGATTGATCACCGTCAGCGCAAACTTCGTGCCTGGCTTGATGCCGCCTTTGGCTAAAATCTCTTTGGCTTTCGCCACATCGTAATGGAAAGGCTGATCCTCCAGCGCGCCATCAAAGCCTTGTGGCAGGAAGCTTTGATGAATGCGGTACTGGCCTTTCAGCAGATCTTGCGAAATAGAGTGGTAATCCACCAGCCAGCGCGCGGCTTGCCACAGCGCCGGATTGCCCAGCGCCGGTTGCGCTTTATCTTTGGTGTTGAAACCAAGGTAATAGACCAGGCTGGATGGGAACGCCTCAATGCGCAGATTTTTGTCGCTCTTCAGCGCATCAATCTGATCCGGTCCGAGCTGATAGGCGACATCGACATCACCTTGCTGAATCAGCAGGCGACGCGCACCGGCATCCGCCACACCCTTTAACAAAATACGCTTCAGCTTCGGCTGAGGATTAGCTTGTTTGTTGGCGCTCAGCACCAGCGCCTGCTGCGGCACATATTGCTGAAGGGTAAACGCGCCGCTACCGGCCGAATGGGTATGCAGCCAGCCGTTGCCGGCATCATTATTCACCACATGCTGCAGTACGGTTTTACTGTCAACCACGGAGGCCACTGGCGCCGTCAGCAGGCGCAGCGCCAGGTTCTGACCAATCTGCGCTGGCCACTGAATCTCCAGCTGATGGTCATTCAGCACGTTAAACTGACTGGCGATGTTTTCAGGGGTCCAACCAAATTCGGCGAGAATGAAAGAGGGCGCTTTATTCAGCTGCACCGCGCGCGTCAGTGAGAAGATCACATCCTGCGCCGTCACCGGATTGCCGCTGGAGAAGTGGGCGTCAGGTTTAATGTTAAACACTAAGCTGTGCGGCGTGCTGCCCTGCTGCCAACCGGTTGCCAGCAGCGGTGCCAGCTTCTGCGGCGAATTGCGATCCGCTTCTACCAGCGTTTGGTAAATATTGCGCTGCACGCTATTGCTTACGGTTTCGAAGCTTTCAGCGGGATCGAAGCTAATAATGCCGTCGAGCGGTACGGCAACGACAAGGGTATCTTTCGGCGTGGCGGCATGCAGTGCAAAACTGCTGCCCCATAAAGCGACGAGCAAAATCAGTGAGCGCATTATTGTTTTCCTGGAGAAGAGATAATCAGACTCTATCTCTGCCGCCGCTCAGGCAAAATGCCGGTTTGTTCTGAGCTGTGCCGGAAAATAACAATTGATTACGTTCAGGTATTATTGCGTTTATTTTGTGCGCTATCTGTCATTTCCGGGAAATAGATCGTTCATCTGCTGGTCAATTAAGTAAATGAAATGTTATAAATGAGAATAATTCTCTGGTATGGAAGTATGATTTTTTTTCATTGATTCATTTTGGCGATTATTTCTCTGCGCGATAATACCTGGTCAATTGCCCATCAAATAACCTCAATATCCCAACAATTGTACGGTTAAAACCTCCTTTTCTGCCTCGAAAGCCTTTTACCAAGCCTTAACCTAAATTCAACATGATGATTGAATTTCATCAAAACATATCCTTAATTGAATTTTTACATTCTGAAATACCTATATCCCTAATATTGCCAGGTTATTTACCGATTTATAAAGCTATTAACAAAAATAATTATCTTTCTTAGCAAGTGAGAGTCGTCGCGCCATGCTTCTAAATAAACCGACCACCAGACGTAAGTTTTTACTTGGGTCGCTATTGGCTTTGCCATTAAGTGACCTGGTATTTAAGGGATTAACTGCGGCGCAAGCTGCGGAAATGGCAGCACCCGAGCTCGCCGACTATAAACCGATCTTTTTCAGTGCCGATGAGTGGCAATTTATTCTGGCTGCAGCCGATCGTCTGATCCCCGCTGGCGGCAAAGGTAAAGCGCCAGGTGCACTGGAAACCAACGTGCCGATCTTTATCGATCAGCAGCTGCACAGCCCGGAGTTCGGCGCCGAGATCTACATGCAAGGTCCGTTTGACGTGCACGCGCCTGCCACCATGGGATACCAAATTCCGTTTACGCCACAGCAGATGTACCAAACCGGTATCAAGCTGGTAAATCAGTGGACGCAAAGCAACTTCCAGAAGCCATTCCATGCGCTATCACTGGAAGAGAAAGATGCGGTGCTGACTAAAGTGAACAAAAACGACGGTATCGACTTCGCCGCTCTGGGCGAAGAGAACCTGAAGGCCTCACAGTTCTTCAGCCAGCTGCTTTCAGATACCAAACACGGCTACCTCGCTGACCCGATGTACGGCGGCAACAAAGGCATGAAAGCCTGGATTGCCATCGGCTTCCCGGGCGCACGCGCCAGCTTTACCGAATGGGTGAAGCAGCACAACGTGCCGTACCCGCTGGGACCGGTCAGCCTCTTGGGTGAAAGCGCGTAAGCACACCCCGTTTTTGGTATGTGAGACAGGATTAACATGGCACAGATTACAAAGAAAGAAGTCGACGTCGTCGTATGCGGCCTCGGCTGGGCCGGCTCGCTGATGAGCATTGAGCTGGCGATGGCCGGACTGGAAGTGCGCGCCTTAGAGCGTGGCGGCGAGCGTGACTACCCGGATTTCGCCTATCCGAAACCGGCCGATGAGTACGCCTACAACGTGCGTAACAAAGTGTTCGCGACGCCAAAAGAAGTGGCGGTCACCGTGCGTTACAACAGCAGCCAGACGGCGTTACCCACCCGTAAGTGGGGCGCATTTGCGCCAGGCACCGGTGTGGGCGGCGCGGGCATGCACTGGACGGCGGTACTGATTCGTCCAACGCCGACTGACCTGAAGCTGAAAACCTACGTGGATGAGGCTTACAAGCCGGGCATCCTGCAGGAAGATATGCGCGTGATGGACTTCCCGTTCACCTGGGAAGAGATTGAGCCGTATTACTACAAGTTTGAGCTGATCTGCGGTCAATCCGGTAACACCGGCAACCTGCGCGGTCAGATTCTGGAAGGTGGCGATCCGTTTGAAGGTCCGCGTTCAGAACCTTATCCGCTGCCTGCGCTGGAAGACACGCTGAACAATGTGATGTTCAAGGAAGCGGCGACCAAACTCGGTTATCACCCGTTCCCGAACCCGTCAGCGTGCGTATCCCGCGCGTGGAAAAACCCGTACGGCAACCAGATCGCACCGTGCAACTACTGCGGTTACTGCTCTAAATATCCATGCCTGAACTACTCGAAAGCCTCACCGCAAACGGCGGTCATGGACTCACTGAAGCGGATGCCAAACTTCTCTTACGAAGTGCACGCCGAAGTGGTGAAAGTGGTGCTGCATGACGATCAGAAAACCGCCAAAGGCGTGATTTACTACGATGTGGATGGCAACGAAGTGTTCCAGCCAGCCAGGATCGTGGTGCTCTCCAGCTTCCAGCTCTACAACGTGCGTCTGATGCTGCTGTCCGGTATCGGCAAGCCGTATAACCCGATTACCGAAGAGGGTGTGGTGGGGCGTAACTACGCGTTCCTGTCGAACGGCGGCGCAACCCTGTTCTTCAAAGACAAAAACTTCAACTCTTACGCCACCGCTGGCGCAACCGGGCAGATGTTCAACGACATCTCACCAGGCAACTTCGACGGTCCGGGTCTGGGCTTCCTGGGCGGCGCTAAGATCCACAGTTCGCAGGCCACCGGTACGCCAATGGCTGCTGCACTGCCGAAAGGCACGCCGAGCTGGGGTCTGGGCTACAAGGAAGGTCTGGAGGAGTGGTACAACCACTCCATGAAGATCAGCATCACCACCACCTGTCAGTCGTATCGCGATATCTATCTCGATCTCGATCCGCATTACACCGACCATCGCGGTCAGCCGCTGCTGCGTATGACCTTTAACTGGAAAGAGAACGAACTCAAGCTGCAGCAGCACTTGAAAGGGATCGTCGGTAATATCGCCAAAGAACTTAACCCAGACAGCATGAGCATGAGCTTCCTGCCGATGGGCGCGGACTTTGACCTGACCAAGTACGTTTCGACCCACAACGTCGGCGGCGCGGTAATGGGCGATAACCCGAAAACGTCTGCACTGAACAAGTACCTGCAGAGCTGGGATGTTCATAACGTGTTTGTGCCGGGCGGCAACGCCTTCCCGCAAAACTTCCAGGCGAACCCGACCGATACCATCGGCGCGATCACCTTGATGGCGGCACAAGCCATCAAAGAACATTATCTGAAAAATCCCGGCCCACTGGTACAGGCATAAGCGCATGAAATTAAAATCATTGTTAATCGCCAACGCCGTGCTGCTGGGCAGCTTTGTCCTGCAGGCTCACGCGGAAGATGAAGCTCAATTGATCAAGCAGGGTGAATACCTGTCGCGCCTCGGCGACTGTATGGCGTGCCATACCGTGTCGGGCAAAGGCGATTACGCGGGTGGTTTGGCGATTGAGTCGAATCTCGGCACCATTTACTCCACCAACATCACGCCGGACAAAGAGCACGGCATCGGCAACTATAGCGAGCAGCAGTTCTCTGACGCGGTGCGTAAAGGCGTGTTGCCGAACGGTTCACGACTCTATCCAGCGATGCCGTATCCGGATTACGCCAAAATCTCTGATGCCGATATGCACGCGCTTTACGTCTACTTTATGAAGGGCGTCAAGCCGAGCAGCGAGCAGCCGCCGGAAACCGATCTCAGCTTCCCGTTCAGCCAGCGTTGGGGTATGCGCTTCTGGAACTGGGCATTCACCTCAGATAAACCGTTCCAGCCGATTGGTGGCGCATCGGAAGAGGTGAATCGCGGTGCTTACATCGTCGAAAGCCTTGGCCACTGCGGCAGCTGCCACACGCCGCGCGGTCTTGGCATGAACGAGAAAGCGCTGGATAGCGGCGACGATCAGTTCCTCGCCGGTGGCAGCCTGAGCAACTGGGATGTGCCGTCGCTGCGCGGTCTGCCGCGCTGGAGCGAGCAGGAGATCGTCGATTACCTGCAAACCGGACGTAACGACAAGGCCGCGGTAGGCGGTGAGATGAAGTCGGTGATTGAGCACTCCAGCTCGCACATGACGGATGCTGACCTGAAAGCCATTGCTGCCTATCTGAAGTTCCTTGGCGGTAATCCGCCGCTGCAGGCGTACAACGTGCAGAAGCAGCAGGCGACCGAAGCGAAGCTAACGGCGGCGAAAGGTTTGTCGGAAGGTGAGCGTCTGTATATCGACAACTGCGGCGCCTGCCACTTTGTCACCGGTAAAGGCGCGCCGGGGATCTTCCCGGAGCTGGATCAGGCGACGATCGTCAATGCTAAAGATCCAAGCGGTTTGATCCACACCATTTTGGCCGGTGCGCAGCAGCCATCGACCGAGAAGGCGCCATCAACCCTGGCGATGCCGGATTTTGCTAAGCGTCTGGATGATGATCAAGTGGCTAAACTGGCAACCTTCATTCGTCAGGGCTGGAGCAACAATGCGCCGGCAGTGACCAAAGATCAGGTAGCGGAAGTTCGTAAAACGTTAAAAGGCGAGTGAATCGTAGGGGGCAGTAATACACCTTAGTCGCGCGATAAATCGCACCGCCTTAAGGCGGTGCGATTTTGTTTATCGGTGCAGAAAATTGTCCTGCACGTAGGATGTGCGATGTATTAATCCTGAGCTTGAAGGCTTATTTTTCCTTGCGTGAACATCATGAACCAGCAGGGAGAACCCCGAACCAAAAAGTACGGTTTCTTTTATTATCAGACTGAACGTTATTGAATCTATCGGATAGCTGCTAATGCTTAGCATAATAATTGAGCTCATCATTACTGCGACGGCGCCCACTATTCCGGCGTAGGGGAAAATAAAACCTGAGAGTAATGTAATACCAATGAAAGCATTAACGACTGCGAGTAAATAACTACTACCGTTCTCGCCAAGATAATCAGGAAGGAAAGAGAGCCAGCTGTCATAGGTCAGCGTATTGACCAGCATCATTTCTGGTGAAAACCATTTTAAGTTGCCAGAAATAATGAAAGCTATTATTAATGTTATACGAATTAAAGTAGAGCTTTGGGGTTTTTTGTTTGATAAATAAGTTCTAATATTCATAATATCACCTATTTAGTTTGCTTTTAGGGAAGGGTTTATTTGCCTGTTTTTATCATATTTACTGAATGTTATTACTTAAAGGATGCGGAACTTATAAATTGACCGAAACTTTCACACCATATCTGCACGGCTGAGTATTCATCAATATTTACGCCATTAGGCAGGGTTTTTATGAAGTTACCAAAGCTTTTTAGATCTCCGATATATAAAGAGTCTTCTTTTATCTTTATGAATTCGTCTTTGCTGTCAGCTTTCTTTTTGGTTAAATAGATTTTATAGTCTGGGCCTGGGGCAACGGTGCCTTCAAAGGCAATTTCGCGATCATTGACAAAGAGATTGCCTTCCGCCCAGTGCAGGGCATTACTCCCCTTCTGATTCTTATTAAACTCTCCCTGGTAGCGAAAATTATCTTTTACGGATTTTAACTCATCAATTGTTGACCCTTTTTCAGCAGTGAGAACAGGTAATATATAAATACCAGCAGCAAACCCTATACCAGCAAGTGCGAGATGAGATGCAAATAAAACCACTTTCATTGATCTTTTCATGAAATTCACCTTAACAAAGATTGTAATATTTAAGAAAAAGTGAAATGCCTGTTTAATCAGGCATTTCATAATATGCTCATGAGGATTGTTTTACTGTATCGACATAAATCGTCGCGTGGGCGTATCCAAGTTTGTCGCTATTGAGATACGTAATTTTGAAGTGGCTCGCTCCTGCACTTTCTGCCTTAACAGAAATCTTGCGTGTTAACTCATCTATGGTGCCGTTAGAGGCGCTCACACTGCCCACTTTTTTAAAGTTGCTGGTAACACTATGGTTAATTTCAGTGGCTGCATTTAGTCCAAACGACAGGGTACTCAGGCCTAACAGGGAAGCAATAAGCATGTTTTTCATGGTAACTCTCCATATGTGTTTTTTAGTGTTCGATAAAATATATAACCTGGCTAATGCAAGTGCGCAAACTATTTTTTTATTGATTGCTAAAAAACTGGTATGTTACTCACATAAAAATTTTGGAAGGAGGCAAGTAGATGACTGAGAGAAAGAAAACGGGCAGGCCTAAACTGTTCTCTGAGCAGAAGCTGGCAGAGTTGATGTTCCAGGTATTTTCACGTAAAGGCTATGCTTCAACGGGCATCGCCGATCTCACTCAGGCAACCGGCCTGAAGCCAGCATCTCTTTATCTCGCTTTTGGCAATAAAGAGGGGATGTATGCGGCGGCACTGGCGCACTATAAAGAGACGTGGTTATGCGAGCTTGAAAGCGTGCTGAATAATCCAGATTCTACTTTTGAAGTGCGTATTCGACGTTTCCTGAGTGCAGCATTTACCGTCTTCAGCCATGGCGATAAACATCCGGGCTGCATAATGACATTCTCAGCACTGGCTTTTAACAATGATGATGGCGAATTGGCGAGGCATTTGCGTGACCAGCGAATGGCATTTCGTCAGTGGCTGGAAAGTGAAGCGGAGCAAGCTCGCGAGAGAGGCGAATTACCGGGCATTTTCACGCCTGCAGAGTTCGCTTGCTTCATTATTACCTTTGAGCAAGGACTCGCGCTGAGCGCACTGGATAAACCCGATCCTGGATGTGTTCAGGCGATGATTGATAAGCTAGTAACACTACTTTTTAGTCGATCTTAATGACCTGCGTGCGGTACTCATTCTGGTGGAATAGAGCATCAGTTACTGGTTAGACGATCTGTAACTGATGCCAGATTACCGAAGGGCACAACAGTGTGTTAGATGCTGCATTACTGGAAGTTGTGGATCACTTCCAATATGCCGTTGATGATGAACTGCACGCCCATACACACCAGCAAAAAGCCCATCAAGCGCGAAATCGCTTCGATCCCGCCTTTCCCCACCAGCTTCATAATGGCGCCAGAACAGCGCAGCGAAATCCATAGGATCACCGACACGGAGAGAAATATCAGCGTCGGCGCGACCATGACGACCCAATCAGGAAAATCGACCCCGGATTTTACCGTGGAAGCCGAACTGATGATCATCGCGATGGTGCCTGGGCCAGCGGTGCTTGGCATCGCCAGCGGCACAAAGGCGATATTTACGGTTTCGCGATTATTGTCGTTGGCGTCCAGCTCATCCTGCTTATGTTTGGCCTCAACTGAATGCCCAACCGGTTTTGCCGGAAACAGCATGCGAAAGCCAATAAACGCCACAATCAATCCGCCGGCCATGCGCAGGCCGGGAATGGAAATACCAAAGGTGTGCAACACCGCGCTGCCGGCGTACCACGCCACCATCATGATCAGGAAAACGTAGATCGAAGCCTGCATCGCCTGGCGATTACGCTCCTGGAAGTTCATATCACCGGCAAGGCCGAGAAACAGCGCCACGGTGGTCAGCGGATTGGCCAGCGGCAAAATCACCACCAATCCCAGCCCGATGGCTTTAAAAAGCTCCAGCATGGAGACATTCCCATTTGAAAAAGTGATTCAACACTTGCACGTTCTGTAGCGGCGCAATTTATTGCGCGATTGACCGCATCAGATAAGGCCAACATCGCGCAATAAATTGCGCCGCTACGGTATATGCGTCGATTTATCAGTGCTTCGGCGTATCCAGCGCTTCAATCAGCTCGGGGAAGAAATCCTGCAGCAGTTCAGGCGTCATCAATTCGGGATAGCTGATTAAATGCTCGCGAATGCGCTCATTCACATCCGGCAGCAGGCGCTGCGCAGCATCTTGTACCGAGATCTTCTTCTGTTTCATCAGGCGCAGCACGTCGTCAGGCAGATTATCTTCATCTTCGACCTCATCAACCCCTTCGAGATCGTCGAGTTCATCCAAAAGATCCATCAACGCTTCAATTTGCGGCGTACGGGACTGATATTCGGAAGGCTGCTCGTTCTCAAGATAGCGCAGCAGCGCGCGCACCGGCGAACCATCCGGCTCGGCGGGCGGTTCATTGGCGAACCAGGTCAGAAGATCGTGTTGCGTCACCTGATGGACATGAAAACCGTTATCCACCAGCTCGTCGGCGAGAATATCAGCGGTATCGTGCTCAATCAGGCAAATGTGGGTGCGATTAGGCGTGAACTGCTCCAGCCACTGGTAAATCTCTTCAATTACGCTGTCGTCGTAAATAAAGCTCTGGCTGAGATGGCTGTCATCCTGCTGGTGGACGCAGATATCAATCTGGTCGGGATCGAAGTAAATCGCAATGTTGATGCCTTTCATGTGCGCTGTCCTGTGTGGTGCAAAAACTCACTATAGCCTCAGGCAGCGCAGATGAACATGGTGCCGCCAGCAGCGTGGGCAACTGGCGGTAAAAATTAACGTAAATCAGCGCGATCCAGCCCATAAGCGCTATCGAGTGCGCCCGGCGTCATGCGTGAAAGTACCATCAGGCGGTTCCAGGTATTGATCACCGCGATGCAGAAGGTCAGTTCGCTGGTTTCCACTTCAGAGAAGTGCGCGCGCACTTCACTGTACAGCGCATCATCAATGCCGTTATCGCTCAGGCGCGTCAGCGCTTCAGTCAGCGCCAGCGCCGCTTTCTCTTTGGCGGTAAACAACGGCGATTCGCGCCAGATAGCGACATGGTGCAGACGCAGTTCGCGCTCGCCGTGCAGTTTAGCCTCTTTCACATGCATATCGACGCAGAAAGCGCACTGATTGAGCTGAGAAGCGCGCAGGTCGACCAGATGCTTAATGGTGGTATCAAGTGACGATTTTCCCAGCGCTGCAGTCGCATCGCCCACGGTTTTCACCAGCGCAGGAATATTTTTAAAATGATTAACGCGTGACGTCATGATGGTGTCCTCTCTATTCAGAATAAATTTTCAATGCATTGAAGTGCATGGGGTAACGCGGTGGTGCGAGTGACGGGATCGTGCGTGCCGTCAACGCGGATAAATTCCACATCAGTGATGCCAATGTATTCGAGCGCCACGCGGATATACGGCGTGAACTGGTCATCGGCGACAAAAGGGCCGTGGGCAAACACGCTGCCGCTGGCAACCACGCAATACACCTTCTTGCCCTGCACCAAACCGACTTTGCAGCCATCGGCGCTAAAGGCGAAGGTGCGCCCGGCGCGGGTAATATGGTCGAACCAGGCTTTCAGTACCGACGGTAATCCGAGGTTCCACATCGGCGATGAGATAACCAGCGTGTCGCAGGCAAACAGCTGATCCACTAAATCTTCCGATGTCTGAATGGCGGCGCGCTGTGCGTCATCGCGTTGCTCCGGCTTGGTAAAAAAGGCGCCAATGGTGAAGGCATCAAGATGCGGCAACGGATGTTGTGCCAGATCCAGCTCCGTCTCGATAAGATCGGCCTGCTGCGCACGTAATTTTTCGACCAAACGCGCCGACGCAATGCGCGACGCCGAACCCGCTAAATCCGGGCTGACTTTAATGTGCAGCAGTTTCATTAATTTCTTCCTTTAGCGTGATGGCGATGCATTGCGTGGTTGATGCGGTCATCTTAAACTTCTATGTCTGAGGTGAAAGGGTCAAAAATAAACAAAATAGGTAGGACAAGGCGTGGGATATAAAGAGATTTATCTGCGCTATCGCCAGCAGATTCAGGCAGGGCGCCTGAAACCCGGCGACCGCGTGCCGGCGATTCGCACGCTGGCGAATGAACTGCAGGTGGCGAGAAAAACGGTAGAGGCCGCTTATGAAATTCTTATTGGCGAAGGCTATTTCGTCAGTCAGGGCGCGAAGGGGACACGCGTCAATCCGGAGCTGACGCTGGCCACGGCGCCAGAGAAAATGTCGCTGTCCGTGCCGCTTGCTAACCAGCACTCAGCGCGCGAAAGCAGTGGAGAACTCCGGCTGGGGATTCCCGCGCTGGATGAGTTTCC
This sequence comes from Pantoea sp. GM01, assembly GCF_000282675.1. Taxonomy (NCBI): domain Bacteria; kingdom Pseudomonadati; phylum Pseudomonadota; class Gammaproteobacteria; order Enterobacterales; family Erwiniaceae; genus Pantoea; species Pantoea sp. GM01. The sequence continues at coordinate 184,785 of NZ_AKIU01000025.1, forward strand.
CCATAAGAAGTGGCTGCTGATCTCCGGCAAGGCTGCGCGCACGCTGCGGCCGGATGAGATGATTTTACCGCCGGTGATGGGTTACCAGCCGCTGCGCGAGGCGATCGCCAGCTATCTAAGCATTTCGCGCGGGCTCAACTGCCAGCCGGAGCAGGTCTTTATCACCAGCGGCTATCGCGCCAATCTGCGGCTGATCCTGGCGGTGCTGGCACAACCGAGCGATAAGGTGCTGTTTGAAGACCCGGGCTACTTCTTCGGACAAAAACTGCTGAAGCGCATCGCGCCGAATCTGCATTATGTGCCGGTGGATCGACAGGGCGTGGATGTTGATTATCTGCTGCGTTATCACCCTGACGCACGTTTCGCCGTGGTTACGCCAACCCATCACAGCCCGCTGGCAGTGACGTTATCGCTGCCGCGCAAACATCAGCTGCTGGAGTGGGCGCAACAGAACGACAGCTGGATTATCGAAGATGATTACGACGGCGAGTTTCACTACACGCGCAAAGTGATTCCTGCATTGAAAAGCCTGGATGTGCACGATCGGGTGATCTACACCGGCACTTTCAGCAAAACCATGATGCCGGCGATGCGTGTGGGCTACTTAGTGATGCCAAAAGAGACCATCGCGCGCTTCAGCGAGCTGGGTGAGATTCTTGAAACCGGCATGTCGCTGCTGCCGCAAAAGATTCTGGCGCAGTTCCTAAGCGAAGGTCACTTCTATCGCCACATCAAGAAGATGCGCATTCTTTACCAGCAGCGGCGTCGCATGATGCTGGAAGCACTACAAACCTGTTTCCCAACGCTGTTCGATTTCGAGCTGACCGATGGTGGTATGCATATTGTCGCCTTTCTGCGTCGCGGCACGCAGGATAGCGCGCTGGCGGAGATATGGCAGCGACATCAGCTGCGCGTGCTCCCGCTTTCCGGCTGGTATATGCAGACGCAGAAACGCTACGGGCTGGTGATTGGTTACACCAATATCCGTTCGATAGAACAGGCGCGGGAACTGTTGCAGAGGACGGTGCAGGAGACGCGGGAGTTATTGCAGTAAAGAAAAGGCGCGAGGGACAGCTCGCGCCTTGATATCGGCGCGTCCTTACATGCCGATATATTTTTTACCCTGCTTCAGTACCACGTCGCAGGCTTTGGTTTTTAGCTTCTCACCCATCGGCGAGCTGCTCAGGCTTTGCAGATTCAGCTGCTGGCCGTTGCCGGTATTCAGCAAGCCTTGCAAACCCTGCTGATAATCGGTTTTCTGCTCCTGCGCGGCTGGGCTGCTTAAGCCGAGCTTACTCAACACCTGATCCTTCACCGACGTCACGTTGTTATCCACCACGTTATGCTGCACGCAATAGGACATCACGCCCGCGGCGTTGGTCATGCTGTTGGCGCTTACGGCTTTATCGCCGCCGTTCAGCAGGCCGGTCAGCGATGAGAGTGACAATCCGCTATTCTGCGCGTTGTTGGTGTTCGTGTTGCTGGTGCTGTTATTTTGCTGCGACAGTTGTGATGCTGCGCTGCTCAGCTGATCCTGCCAGCTTGCCGCCGATGCGCTCCCCGCCACCATAGCTGCCGCGATGCCCCATCCCCAAATCATGCGTTGTAATTTCATCTCAACCTCGTTGTCTTTTATGTTCTGACTGCGTCAGTTGTGGTTAAGAGAGGTTTGGTTTAGGAAAGTTCCAGATAAGTAGGTGCATAAGGGCAAAATGGGACCGTTCTGGGTTTTGCTCTGCAGGCTGCGGCGGCTGGGATTGGCGCGATAACAAGCGGTTAGCGCTGAAATGCTGTTTTTTTCAACGCTTAGCGCACATCCCCAACGATTCCAGTTGCGCACTCTGCTCGTAACGGTATAATCCCCAACGTTTTCCGCATCCTCTTCAGTGCCGAAGTGGCGAAATCGGTAGACGCAGTTGATTCAAAATCAACCGTAGAGATACATGTCGGTTCGAGTCCGACCTTCGGCACCATCGATTGATGCAAAATTAAGTCGCTTACGAGCGGCTTTTTTTTTGCCTGAATGGCCTCGTTTTACTCTTCGTTTCTACTGAGTTTTTAGCTCTAACAGATGGATGTTCGAAGTAAAATCTTGTCTTATTGGTAATTAATAGGCGCCTCCTGGCTGACGTTACGACAATACCTATCGAATCTAATATCGATATTAACGTGCTTAACTTCATTACATTTCCCCCTAAAATTTCTTTCTAATAGAAGATAATAACTCTATCTTTCCCATGCAATTCACAGAGTTTTTTAAGCAATCTACTAATTAAAAATGACGGTGTTTCTTGCCTTTATAAGCTATTTTTAAACTGTAGGTGTTAACCTCCAGACTCCAATAAGGCATGAAAAAAAAACCGGGTGAAAGACCACGAAATAACTATGTGTTATTTAATTTTTTGTGTATGTTTGTTGAAAGGATAAATAACAAAGGACGATGTAGAATGCCCATTCCAGCAAATCTCTGGCTCAAAGATGATGGCGGTGCTGATATTCGTGGCTCCGTTGATGTACAACATCGGGAAGGCAGTATCGAAGTAACAGGATTTTCCCATAACGTAAGACTTCCAACTGATCCACAAACAGGTAAGCCTACTGGTACAAGAAAGCATGCGCCTATTATCATTCAAAAAGAATTTGATGCTTCTTCACCGTATCTCTATAAGGCTGTAGCAACAGGACAAAACTTAACGTCGGCTGAATTTAGGTGTATCACATTAATGATGCCGGTCAGGAAGTCGAATATTTCAATATTTTCATTGAAGGTGTAAAAATAATTGGTGTGTCACCAATAATGCACGATACGAAGGATCCTCAAAAAGAGAAGCATAATCATTTGGAATGTGTTGAATTTGCATACGAAAAAATAACATGGAAATATTGTGACGGAAATATTATGTTTTCCGATAGTTGGAATGAGAGATCATAAGCTATGCGCTATCCTGCTCTTGCTGCATCACAGCATCCGCCATTTGATATTCTCTCTTTTAGCCCGCCGGGAGTATCAATTGTCAACAATATGATGTTGGCTCGTCTACATAAAGGTCCATCAGCCATGACCTATGCATGGTTTTATAATCAAGTTAAAGGGCATGGTCCGTGGGATTATAAAAACCAAAGCGGTAAACAGTTTGCCAATTTTGGAAATTTTAATTATGGAGCAGTTGGGCATGCGGCTGGTATTAGTGAAGCTATTTTGCTCAGAGCTGCAGGATGGGCACAAAGTCGCGCAGGGACAAGTAATATAGAATTTGGAAGTTGGTATGGTTCCAGCCCATTTGGCGACGATCCCGAAGATCAATATTGGATTAGGGCAGGAGTTGAATATGCTAAACGCTCAGGCTTTTAAGAAACGTCATGCTTTATGGATCTTTTTACTCCTTGCGATTGCCTATGCCATTTACATGTTGTCGAAAATTTCCCCACTTGAACAATCAATAATCCATGAAGAGAAAATTAATAACCAGGTAAATATTTTTATTACTGAAGCAAGTGCGGGCGCTACGACAAATTTCTCATATAATTTTTACTTGTATGATTCTAGTAAATCTGCGGAAAACTTTAAGAGTGCACTAAAGGATAATTATTCTCCGTTCCTCATTACTTCTGATGCTAATGCGTTAAGCAAGGTTGAAAGAGGAGTTATTTATTTGGATGTAAAAGGAAAAGTTTTTGTATTTAACAACACTCCTGCGTATAAATACAATAATTCTATCTATACCGTCCCCGTAGTTATAACTGCAAGGCCTTATTGATATTATTGTCAATGATAGTGATGATTCGTCTGGTAACACGGGATGATGCTCACGATTTCTGCAACTAATGCAAAATAAGTCGCTAATAGGTGGTTTTTATTTTTCAATTTTTATAATCGATCATTTTCAAATGTACTGAAGCACCAAAATGCTTGTCGACGTTAACCTGCCGAGAGAGATGCGCTTGCAGCCTTAAGATCCCCTTAAGAACTCCCCGTATAATGGCGCCATAACTTCCAACTACGAGTTCACCATGAAAAACACCCTGATTTCACTTCCGATTCTTTTCTCCGCATTGACCTTTACTTCTGTTCAGGCGGCAAATCCAGCCACCGGCTGTGAAGCTAAAAAGCAGGATATCCAGCAAGAGCTGGCGATGGTGCGTGAACACGGCAATGCAGCCCGCATCGCGGGTCTGGAGAAGGCGTTACGTGAGAATGATGCGCACTGCACCGACAGCAGTTTATTAAAAGCGCGCCAGGATAAAGTTGCGGAGAAACAGTTGAAAGTGCAAGAACGCGAGCAGGATTTACGTGAAGCGCAAGCCAAAGGTCGCAGCGATAAAATCGATAAACAGCAGCGTAAGCTGAACGACGCGCGTGAAGAGCTTAAAGAGGCTCAGGAAGCACTGACGCAATAAATTATGCTCCTCGCAGCGATTCAATTGGCGCAGGCGGGATGCGGATTGTAGCAATAAATATAGGCTCATCCCGGAGCCTGTCTGCTTTCACCGTTTCACATGCACGCCAACGCCACTCTCTTCCGCGGCAAATTCCATTTTTAACGTCAGCGCCGGTATTTCATAATCGCCACCGTTCTGCTGGCGATACGCAATCGGTGCGGTTTCCGCTAAGGTATCCAGCCGTGTGGCCAGAACATCACACCAGCCAGCAAAGCGCTCTGCTGCCGATTTCTGCACGCGATAAAATACCACCGGTGGCAGCACGCTAAAGCCGGGGTAAAACAGCAAGCCGTGCTGAATGGGGAACAACAGCGCGTCCATCGGTCCATTAATGCCGCGCGGGCTGTAATGCGATTCCCATCCGCCGGTGGTGACCACCAGCATCGCCCGCTTGCCGCTGAGATTGCCTTCACCGTAACGATCGCCCCAATGTTGATCGTTGTGCTCGCCCACGCCGTAAGCAAAGCCGTTGGCGTAAACGCGATCAAACCAGCCTTTCATAATGGCGGGCATGGAGAACCACCACAGCGGGAACTGGAAGATCACCGTATCCGCCCAGCGCAGTTTTTCCTGCTCAGCGGCGATATCTGCAGCTTGCAGTTGGTGATCGTAGGCGAAGCGCGAATCCACCGTGGCATCATAATGGCTGCCCACCAGTGGGGCGCGCGTATCGGCGGCGTCGAGCGGCGCTTTCCATTGCAGGGCATAAAGATCCGAAACCTGCACCTGATGTCCGGCTTTTTGCAAATGCTGCACGGCAAAATCTTTGAGTGAACCCGTCAGCGAGCGCGGTTCTGGATGGGCATACACAATCAGTACGTTCATGAGCTTAATCCTGTGAGATGAAATCAGCTGCAGGTTAAGTCAGCGCTGGATATAGTAGAAATCAATTGCTGATATCTCAGGTATAGACAAAGTGAATATCAATTCGCTGGATTTGAATCTGCTGCACACGCTTAGCGTACTGTTAGCCGAACAGAACGTGACGCGCGCAGCGCAGCGTCTGCATCTCTCGCAACCCTCCGTTAGCGCCCAGCTGGCGCGGCTGCGGTTAGTGTTTGACGACCCGCTGTTATTGCCCGGCCCACGTGGCATGTTGCCCACCGCACGTGCAGAGGCGTTACGCGAGCCGTTGCGACTGGCGCTGGAAGCAGTGGAGCGGGCGGTTGCAACGCCCGATATTTTCAAGCCAGCCGATGCCGATGTGACCTGGCGCATCGCCGCCACCGATTACACGTCGTCCGCGCTGATGTTGCCGGCGCTGAAGCTGATCCGCACGGCTGCACCGCAAAGTCGTATGGCATTGTTGGCGCTCAATCCGCCGCAGGTGGCGCAGCAGCTGGAGAAGGGCGAGTTGGATCTGGTGTTTCACACCGGTGATAATGCGCCGTCCACGCTGCATCAACGCAAACTTTTTAGCGAACGCTACGTGCTGGCGGGTCGACGCGATCATCCGCATTTGCAGCAGCCGCCGACGCTGGATCAGTTCTGCCGGCTGGAGTTTGTCATGATCTCGCCGGACGGCGGTGGCTTCAGCGCCGCTACCGATCAGGCACTGGCGCAGCTGGGGCGCTCACGCCGCGTGGTACTTTCGGTGCCGCACTTCCTGTTGATGCAGGAAACGTTGGTGAACAGCGATTTAGTGGCGGTACTGCCGGAGCGACTGGTGCGGCATGCCACGCAACTCACCGTCGTTGATCCACCGCTCGCCATTGCCGGCTTCGATATTTTGCTGCTGTGGCATGAGCGCCTGCATCGCGATCCGGCCCAGCAATGGCTGCGCCAGCAGATCGTGGCGGCGTTATAAACCTGAACATCAACGCGAGGCAGAGTCGCGTTAACGCTGTAACGTCCTCCGGCATAAGCCTTTTTGGCACGATTTTTTCTGAATCTCAATGCGAATAGCGCCGCGCTTTTCCTGCCTGCATCATATTAATGCGACGAAATGGTCGCATTTTATCCTGCAGGAAGACAATCATGAAATCCAATGTATTTATAACCTTGCTGCCGCTTACGCTGGCGGTATTTATCTCCTTTCTCACCATGGGGATGCAGCTGCCAGTGCTGCCGCTGCATCTGCAGCAAAACCTCGGGATGGATACGCTGATGATTGGCGCTGTCATCGGGGCGCAGTTTATTGCCGCGCTACTCACGCGTGCCTGGGCCGGTAACTTTGCTGATATGCGCGGACCGAAACGCGCGGTGATTGCCGGGCTGGTGGTGATCGCCAGCTCTGGCTTTATCTATCTGCTTTCGCTGATGTTCATCCATCAGCCGCACACTTCGGTGGCGATTCTGCTGCTGGGGCGCGTGGTGCTGGCGCTGGGCGAGAGCCTGATTGCCACGGGGGCTCTCGGTTGGGGTTTGGGCTTGGTTGGGTCGGGCAATGCGGGAAAAGTGATGGCGTGGATTGGTATCGCGATATACGGCGCATGGGCGCTGGGGGCGCCGCTTGGCGTGGTGGTTTATAGCGGCTGGCAATTTAGTGGCATCGCTCTCGCCATCATCGTGATTCCGCTGCTGCCGCTGCTGTTTATCACGCGCACAGATGGCGTACAGCCAACGGCGACGGCGCGAACACCATTCTATAAGGTGATGAGCGCGGTGTGGCAACCAGGCCTTGGGTTGGCGCTCGCCAGCGTGGGATTTGGCATGATTACCGCCTTTATCGCCTTGCTGTTTGCTGCCAAATCCTGGGGCAACGCATCGCTAGCCTTCACCGCGTTTGGCGTCACCTTTATTGTCGCGCGTCTGTTTTTTGCCCATCTGCCGGACAAGCTGGGCGGGGCACGCGTGGCGCTGCTGTGTGTCATGATTGAAGCGTTCGGCCAGCTGCTGATTTGGGGCGCGGACAGCGCCAGCGTAGCCTACCTTGGCGCAGCGCTGACCGGCTTTGGCTATTCGCTGGCGTTTCCTGGCTTTGGCGTTGAAGCGGTACGTCGCGCACCACCACAAACCCGCAGCCTGGCGATGGGCGCGTATGTTGCGTTTCTCGATATCGCGCTGGGGATCACCAGTCCGGTTGCCGGGGCGCTGGCGGGCCATTTCGGTATTGCATCGGTTTACCTCGCCGGGGCGATAGCGGTGGCGTGCGCCGCGCTGGTGGCGATACGTTTACTGGCGCGTCAGCCAGATTCACAGCGTGTAATGGAATAAGCATCGCCGCAAAAAATTCACTTCTCCCGCGTCACAAAAATCATCACACTAGCCACCTTTACCATTACGGAGAGATGGCATGATTACCCGATTGCTGCTGGCGATGTCGCTGCTCGCCAGCTTGAGTGCGCCGCTGTTGGCCGATCAAGACGGCGTCTCCTTCAGCCACAAAGACTGGGAACTGGCCTGTGATAACACGCTGACCTGTCGCGCCGCCGGTTACAGCGCTGAAGAGGGCGCGGGCGGCTCGGTGCTGCTGGTGCGCGCCGGCGGACCCAACGCAGTAACGCACGGCCGCGTGGTGCTGGCCGATACCGGCGATGATGATTCAAAGCAGGTTGATGCGTTGACGCTGTGGATTGACGATCGTGCGTTAGGCAACGTGACGAAAGCCGACAACGACGAGTGGACGCTGACGGATGCGCAAACGCAGGCGTTGATCAATGCCATTAAAGGCAGCGAAAAAGTGGAGTTTCGCGGTGGGGAACAACCGTTCGATCTCTCCAGCAATGGCGCCTTTGCCACGCTGCTGAAGATGGATGATGCGCAAGGTCGTCTTAGCACGCCGGGCGCGCTGGTGCGCAAAGGCAACAAGCCGGAAACCAGCGTGCCGGCGGCGCTGGCAATGCCGGTGATTCAGCAGGTGAAAGTGGCGAAGGCCGATGCGCGTCCATTAACGGCTGACGAGCTGGCGCTGCTGAAGCCGAAGCTGATTGCGTCTCTCACCGATGACGACAGCTGCGACAATCTGGCGCCGTCTGACGATCAACCGGAAGAGGGCGCAGAGCCGTTGACGCTGACGCCCGTGGATGATGCGCATGTGCTGATCGCCGCGCTGTGCTGGCGCGGGGCTTACAACGAAGGCTACGGTTTTTGGCTGATCGACAAAGCGTTGCAGGGCAAACCGCAGCTGGTGACGGATTCCGGTACAGATTACAGCGCAGGCGTAATCACGGAAGCGCAGAAAGGGCGTGGTATCGGCGACTGCTGGAGCACGGCGGCGTGGGTATGGGATGGCAAAGATTTTGTGCAAAGCAGTGATGCCACCACCGGCATGTGTCGCGCGATTCGCGCGGGCGGCGCATGGCAGCTGCCAACGTGGGTGACCGAGGTTAAACCGGCTGTGATTCCGTAAGGTGCGCATTTATGCGCACCAGGTCGCCATGAATGGCGACCCTACGACGGGATTATGTAGGGTAACCATTCATGCGTGTCGGGGATTATTTACCGCAGCACTGCTTGTACTTTTTACCGCTGCCGCATGGGCAAGGATCGTTGCGACCGGTTTTCTCGCCGGCAAAGTGCGGCAACTGCGGTTCCGGGTCAGGCTGCGCCATGCGCTGTTCCTGCCAGTATTCATGTAGCTCCAGCGCGGCGGGGCGAATCGCGTCGATGCTGGCTTCAAACTCTTCTGGCGTGAAGGCTTCGCGCTTCGCTAGCTGCTCGTCGCTGCCGTGCAGGGTGATCGCCTCCATCATCGGCTGCAGTGACTCCGGCAGCAGCGACCAATCCGCATCCAGCGCGACGCCGCGCAGATAGCCGTAGCACCAATCTTCCACCACGGTGAATTCCTGGCCTTCCATCTCTTGCGTGCCAAACAGCGGATCGAACTGCTCCGGGAATTCGGCCAGGCGCTCGGCAATATCGTTCAGATGCTGAAACGTCAGCGTCATAAAGCGATCCATTTCGCGCTCGTTAGACCATTTAGGAATGTGCTTTTTACCGCCCCACATCGCCACCAGCCACTCGCTCGGCTCAATGTCGTTCGGGCCGGAGAGCAGCGCGGTCAGCATGCCATCCAGTTCGGCGGTATCCACCACTGCGTGTTCGTTGCCGTATTTCTCCAGCATATCTTCAAGCCAGTTCAGCTCTTTTTCGGTTAACGGGCCCTGGTTCATACGGCGTCTCCTGCGGTTGCTCATGGTTGGGCAATGCCCAAATAGTATTGGCGGCGATTATAGCGGGAAGCAGGTGTGATTTACCGCTTTTTGCATATCGATTGCTGAACCTTTCCTAAAAATCATTCGCCATAACATATTGCCCAACAGTATTGGCTGCGGTTGCTGACAGATGGCAGCGTAAACAGAGAATTTTTCTGCCTAAAGGATGCAAATGTATGGCCACTACGTTGCCGGTACTGGATTTATCCCTGCTGGAACTGCCTGATGCCGAACAGGCGCAATATCTGGCCGAGCTGCGAGAAACCGCGCGCGACGTGGGCTTCTTTTATTTAATTAACCATGGCATCAATCCGCAACTGCTGCAGAACGTGCAGAGCATCACGCGGGCATTTTTTGCCTTGCCGGATGAAGAGAAGCAGCGCGTTTCGATGATTCACTCACCGCACTTTCGCGGCTACAACCGCGCGGGCGTGGAATATACCCGTGAGCAGCGCGATCAGCGCGAGCAGTTTGATATCGGCGCGGAGCGCGCGGCGTTGACGTTGCAGCCGGACGATGCGGCGTGGAAGCAGCTGCAGGGCCCAAATTTATGGCCGCAGGCGCTGCCACAGCTGCGCCCGGTGATCCATGCGTGGCAGCAGGCGATGACCGACGTTGCACTGCGTTTACTGCGCGCCTTCGCCAAATCGCTGTCGCTGCCGCCGAACGCCTTCGATGCGCTCTACGGCACGCATCCCAACGAACATGTGAAGCTGATTCGCTATCCAGGTCAGGATGCGGATGCCAGCCAGCAAGGCGTTGGCGCACATAAAGATTCCGGTTTTCTAACCTTTCTGTTGCAGGACGAGCAGAGAGGTTTGCAGGTGGAAGTGACGCCGGATAATTGGGTAGATGCGCTGCCAAAACCGGGTGCTTTTGTGGTGAACATCGGCGAATTGCTGGAAATTGCCACCAATGGTTATCTGCGTGCCACCGTACATCGCGTGGTATCGCCTCCTGCGCTCCAGCAGCGGATTTCGATCGCGTTCTTCCTCGGCGCGCAGCTGGACGCCGAAGTCCCGCTCTATCAGCTGCCGCCTCAGCTGGCCGCGGAAGCACGCGGACCAACCAGCGATCCCAGCAATCCGCTACTGCGGGAGGTGGGCTGGAACTATCTCAAGGGGCGTTTGCGATCGCATCGCGACGTAGCGCAGCGTTATTACGCTGACACGCTCAATAGCGTTAAATCATAAGAAACTAAGGGAAGCAGATGAATAAAAAGGTGATAGCAACGTTGGCGATGGTTTCGATGTTCAGCACTTACGCATCGGCGGCGGCACTGCGCGTGGCGGCGGATGCCGTACCGCACAGCGAAATCCTCAACCACATTAAACAGACCGATAAAAAGCTCGATCTTAAGGTGATTGAACTCAATGGCAACCTTAACGCCAACGAACCGCTGGCACGCGGAGACGTGGATGCCAATTACTTCCAGCATGTGCCTTATCTGCGCGATCAGGAAAAAGCGTTGGGCGAGAAATTTTCTGTCGTCGCTACCGTGCATATTGAGCCGCTGGGCATTTACTCGCACAAAGTGAAATCACTGAAAGATCTGCCTGATGGCGCGCAGGTGGCGGTGCCAAATAACGTCACCAATCTGAGCCGCGCCCTTTATCTGTTGCAGGCCAATGGCTTACTGAAGTTGAAGAGCAGCAGCGCTGAGACGCTGGTGACATCGGCAGACATTACCGACAACCCGCATCATCTAAAAATTATTGAAGTGGAAGCGCCGCAGCTGCCGCGCGCGCTGGACGATGCACAGTTAGCCATCATCAACGGTAACTACGCACTGCAGGCAGGATTAGTGCCTTCAAAGGATGCGCTGGCGCTGGAACAAGCGCAGGATAATCCGTACGCCAACGTGCTGGTCACCACGCCGAAACTGGCGCACGATCCGCGTATTATTGAATTAGCCAAAGATCTCGAGTCAAAGCAAACCGCTGAATTTATTAACCAGCATTACAAAGGTTCGGTTATTCCTGTTAATCATTAATCCCCTGGCGCCTCCTGTTTTTGCCAGGTGGCGCTGACTTTCTTCTGTGCTATATTTCGCCACCAACACCCGCCGCGCCTTTTTAAAACCATAAAAATTCTCTAAATCCATTGCCATGATTACCTTTGCCAGGAAAAAACGGGTGCTGTGCCATCGTTTAGCGCGATGCGTCATTCTGCTGTGCATCAGCCTGCTGCTCAATGCCTGCGGCACGCTGTCGCAAACCTCCGCGCCGGTGAGCGATAAAGTTTACCTTTCTCATGACACGTTCAATGAAAACGTCGATGACATTGTGCGTCACTACATGCAGCAGAAGCAGGTTTCCGGCATCAGCATCGCGATCATCCACCAGCGTAGTCAGCCCACATTTTATAGCTTTGGCGTCACCGATGCGGTGCACCGTTATCCCATCACGCCCGATACCTTGTTCGCGCTGGGTTCACTGAGTAAAGGCATCACCGCCGAGGTGATTATTGAGCTGGTGGATCGGGGCGAGCTGCACTGGAACGACACGCTGGCGACGCTGCTACCGCCGAACGTGCCGCTGAGCGCCGATGCCAAACGCATTACGCTGCTACAACTGGTAACGCACACCTCGGGGTTACCGCGCCAGGATATGGATTTGCCGATGTTCATAAAATTCATGGGCTATTTGCGCAGCGGCGAGAACTTTTACAGCAACCTGGACAGCGATGCGGTGTTGGAGTATCTCGCCGATTTTAGCGCGCCTGCGCATCCCACCGCCCGCTACTCCAATCTTGGCTATGCGCTGTTGGGCTACATTCTCAAGCATCGCTTTCATCAGGACATCGAAACGCTGGCGCAACGCAACATGTTTCAGCCGCTGGGCATGACCAGCAGCAGCTTTGAGCCGCAACGCCTGCGCGGTTATCCGTGGCGTGCGATTGGCCATGCGGGCGATCAGCCAAAATTGATCCCACGTGGCCAAATAACGCCAGACTGGGCGTTCAATAACAATATGGTGGCGGCCGCCAGCCTGTATAGCAACGCGCGCGATTTGATTCGCTATCTGGATGCGCACCTGCACGACGGCGCGGGCAGCTCGCTCAACGCGGCGTTTGCGCAGGTCAATCACGGCTACGAGCAGCACGGCAATCAGTCGCAAAATATCGCCTGGGTGACGGATCGTTATGGCGATCAGCAAATTACCTATCAGGTCGGTTATATTGGCGGTTACTCAAGCTTTATTGGTTTCGATAAGCAGAACGGCAATGCGATTGTGGTGCTGCAGAACGCGTTTAACTGGAGTAATTATCTCGGCATTGCTCTATTGATGGATCTGGCGCAGAAAAAACACCACAGTAATTAACATGGTTGCTTGCAATTTTACTGCGCCAAAAATGGCGATAGCTGAGGTATGCTGAGCAGCGAAATTTGACGCGCTAAGCGCGCCGGGGGAACCTTCTGCGTGCCGCACTTGTCAGTAAATTGGACAGTTAATAATTAACCAGAGTGGAAATCACCAATGCGCAGGACACACGTCACCCTTCTTTCTGCAGGAATTTTTCTGGGCGCTTTAAGCCTTACGCCAGCTGCGCTGGCTGAAGGCGAGCAAACGGATGCCGTACCCACCCCGCCGCAGGTGCAGCAGACCGCACCCGACGCACAAACGCAGGCGCCAGCCGCCGATGCGCCCGCCAGCAATGAACCGGCTGAATCCAGTGGCGATGTCGCACCGATTCGTCCTCCGCAAAGCGGCGATGCCACGGCACCCAATAATTACGATCTGACCACCATTATCATCGACTACAAAGAGTACAAAGTCGGCGATGTGGTGCCAGAAGAGTATCGTAAAAAGCAGTACACCATTGTCCAGTGGCAGCCGCGCCATCTGCCCGCGCCGCAGCCTGGCACGCATTGGGCTTATATCAATGCCAACTACATCCTGATCACCGATGACAGCGGTAAGATCGTGATGGGCAAATCGGGCGAAATCTTCTTCCGCGGTTAACCTCCGCGCAGCAGACGCGCTAGCTGCGCGACGCCCGCCGTAATCTGGCTGGTGCTGGTGTTGCCATAACCCAGCACCAGCCCTTGCTGCTTGTTCTCTCCAAGATAAAATCCCGACAGCGCGCCCGGCGCGTAGCCACTGTGGATCAGCCGATCCACCAGCGCCATATCGTTTTGATCATCTGGCAGTGATAACACCAGATGCATGCCACATTCACCGCCCTGTATCGCTACCTTAGCACCAAAGGTTTGCTGCAAAGCCTGACGCAACGTTGCCTGACGTTGGCGATAGAGCCGACGCATTTTGCTCAGATGGCGGCTGAAGTCACCGCTGCGTAAAAACAGCGCCAGCGCCTGCTGCTCCGGGCGATTGCCGCCGCGCAGCAGTTCATGCAGGGCAGGACGCAGCGGCGCTAGCAGCTGCGGTGGCAACACCATAAAACCGAGGCGCAGTGCTGGAAACAGCGTTTTACTGAACGAACCGACGTAGATCACTGGCGTAGGTTGCATCATGCCCTGCATGGCGGCGATGGGTTCTCCGCTGTAACGAAAGTCGCTGTCGTAATCATCTTCGATAATCCACGTTTGATGTTCACGTGCCGCCGCTAATAGCGCCAGACGACGCGGTGCGCTCATGATCGCGCCGGTGGGATATTGATGGGTTGGCGTGGTGTAAATCAGGCGTGGCCGACGCTGCAGCCAATCCTGTGGATTGGCTGCCAGGCCCTGGCTATCGACGTTTACCGGCTCAATCTGCATATCACCGAGGCGCATGGCCGCCTTTGCGCCGCGATAGCCAGGTTCTTCAATCCAACCGATGTCGCCAGGGCTGCTAAGCAGCGCGACGCACAGCGTAAGCGCCTGCTGCGCACCTTCGGTAATCACGATTTGCTCTGGCGTACAGCGCACGCCGCGCGCCAGAGCTAAATGCTGGGCCAGCGCTTCCCGCAGCGTACGTTCGCCGAGCGGATCGCCATAGCCCAGCAGCTGCTGCGGCTGATGCAGCATCACGCGGTTCAATGCGCGTCGCCATTGTGCCAGCGGGAAATGCGCCAGCGAAGGAACACCGGGTCGCAGCGCCATCTCCTGGCTGAAGGTGCGATGGCTGGAGCGCAGCTCGGCGATGCGCGGCGACAAGGTAACCTCGCTACTGGCGTACGGCTCTTTATCCGCGGCCTGCAGCGCCATGTTACCGATGCGACTGCCCTGGCGATCGCTGATGATGAAACCTTCGGCCTGTAGCTGTGACCACACGGCCATCACCGTATTTCGTGAAACGTTAAGATCCAGCGCCAGCTGTCGCGTGGCGGGCAAGCGCGTACCGGCCGCCAGTTTTCCCGTCAGAATCGCCTGTTTGATGCGCTGAAAAAGCTGTTGCTGCAGTGTCTGCGCGCCATGGGTTTCCAGCGGTGCCAGTAATAATCGGTGTAGCTCAACATCACTCATAAGCGCATTTCCGTGGATCCATCAAATGGCATCATTGTGGCGCTTTTTAACACTCCAGCAAAGTGGCACTCTGCTGCACAGGCCCCTAACTTTTTAAGGAATCGAGGAATGTCGCAACACACCAACGTTTATGGACAACCGGTAGGATTTCCGCTGCCCGATTGGCAACCCCGCGCCTGGCCAGAGTATGAGACTTTTTCGGGTGACTATTGCCGGCTAGAGCCGCTCAGTGCCGATCGTCATGGCCGCGAACTGTTTGCCGCCTATGCGCAAGCTGCGGATGGGCGAGATTGGACCTATATGTTCGCCGAGCCCTTTGCAGATGAGGCGGCTTATGTGGCTTATGCGCGTCAGCTGGAAAACGGCCGCGATCCGCTGCATTTCGCGGTAATCGATCCGGCCAGCAATCGCGCGGTTGGCAGCCTGGCGTTGATGCGCATTGATGCCACGCACGGATCGATTGAAGTCGGCCACGTCGCCTTTTCGCCCCTGCTGAAGCAAACCCGTATGGCCACTGAAGCGCATTATTTGCTGATGCGTTATGCCTTTGAAAACTTGGGCTATCGCCGTTATGAGTGGAAGTGCGACAGTTGCAATCAACCCTCACGTAACGCGGCGCAGCGGTTGGGATTTCAGTTCGAAGGTACCTTCCGTCAGGCGATTGTTTATAAAGGCCGCAGCCGTGATACCTGTTGGTTCTCCATCATCGACAGCGAGTGGCCGCAGGTGAAACAGGGCTTCGAACGCTGGCTGGCGGCGGAGAACTTTACGGAGCAGGGAACGCAGCGTGAAAGGCTGGAGGCACTGCGCGTGTAGAGAAAGTAACGCGATTCGCTAATAAAAAAGGCCTGCACGCAGGCAGGCCTTGAAGTCCAGCAGAATCAGCTTAACGTTGCGGCTGCGGAATAATTTTTATATCCACCATACCGATGCCCAGTTTGCGCGGATCCTGGCCGATGATGTTGCCGTCATTCGACTCCTGCGGTTCCGGCGGTGCAATAATCAAGTTGCGGCTACCGGTGGGATTGGTGAAATGCAGCGTGGTGGTGGAGAAATCCTCCCCCAGATTCAACGGTTGCTCCTGATCTCCCACGCGCACCGGGATTGGCCGATGCGCATTGGGGCCGAAGCCACGCGCGGTGATCACCACATCAAAGCGCTCAGGCAGCGGATCGTTGTATTCAATATTCACTTCAGGTGCCAGATTAGCGTTCGACCAACGTCCCCAGTTTTCCAGCCGTGATATGCCTTTGAAGCTCTTAACACTGCTCGGCGCGCCGGGCACCGTTAACAGGAAGCTGTCTGCGTTGTAGCGAATAGCATTGTCTTCAATGCGAATCTGCTGTTCGTTCAGCTGGAACGTCGCTGTGCTCACCTCCGCTTTCGGGAAGGTGACTTTACTTTTCCACAGCGGCTTATCAATTCGGGTTACGCTCGGTTTGCCGCCCATTTGCCCCATCGAAATACACAGATCGTTCGATAGTGCCAAATCTGGCTGCCACAGGCGGGCCATCTTGAAGCAGCGATCGACCCAGACGAATTTGTCAGCGGCAGCGAATTTGGAGAGCTGATAGCGCAGTGGCTCAGCGTATTCACCTTCCGGCAGCGGTTCGACATGTTTATCAGAGACGCGGAACAGAATCGGCAGCTTGAAGGTCGCGCCCGAGAAGCTGAAAGTATTCTTCTGCTGATCGACCGTGAAGCTCTCCATCTTACTGGGGAAATTCCACAGTTGGATGATATCCGCTTTCCACGCCGTGACGCGCTTCGCCATATCCTCAAACTGGGTAGACAGCGAGACCGAAGAGAGACCGCTGCGCCCCAGGCCGATGGCGTTATCACCGCCGAGAATATCCAGCACCGTCGCACCGTTATCCAGCGTGCTGCGTTTGCTATCGAGCACTTCCGCCTGTGGCTGATCGCCACGAATGACCATAAACAGGTCATGGCGCGGCTGTTTGATCAAATATTGATGCGCCGTGTTGTTCATCGCCAAGTGATCGGACGTCACCACGATGATGGTATTTTTAAACCACGGCGAGGCCTTAATGCGCTCAATCAGCCGCGCGACATGCTCTTGTGAACAGGCCACGGCACTAAATGACTGGTTCGGTTTTCCGTCATAGCTGTAGCTTTTGCGTTGGCAGCTGCGCGAGATAAAACCATCCGGATGATGGGTATCTACCGTTAGCGTGAACAATGCAAAGCGCTTCTGCTCACGGGACAGCTCCTCGTATTTCTCAAATACCTCATCCATCACCGTGTCATCGTAGTAGCCCCAGTTATTGCGATAGGCGGGATCGGCGACGCGGCTTTTGAGCTCCTCAGAGCCGTACATATTGGCGGCATCAAAGCCGTGCGACAGCAGAAAAGTATCTTTACCGGCGAAACGCAAATCCGCGCCCTGTATAAACCAGTTTTCGTAGCCGGAGTTTTTCAGGATATCGCCGAGACAAATATTCTGCGGATAAAAGCTGGAGAGCGAAGCCGAGGCGTTACCATCAAAAGGGGCAAACAGCGGAATGCCGCACTGCGAAGCCACCATGCCGGCAATGGTGTAGTCGGTGCCGGGTAACTGTTCGGTTTGGCTGAAATCGATGCTCTGGTCTTTTTCACGGCTGAGTTCGGGCGCCAGGCCGGGAAAGGCCTGCTGATCGAAGTAGGTCCGTTCGAGGCTTTCGCCATAGATATAGACCAGATTGAGCTTCGGCTCCGCTATCACCTTGTTTGGCGTTTTGTAATAGGTTTCGAAATCTGAATCAGCGAGACGCGTGTGGGAGGCGATCAGCTCTTTCACCTGACGAAACGCCGGCGTGGTTTGTACCGAACCGGCAGCACAGGCAATAGCCAGTAAACTCCAGCCGAGATGATGCTGGGTCTTGCGGCGACGCAGCAGCCATGTAAGCAGGCAAAATAGCGAGAACAGGCCAATGATTAACCCGATGGCCGGCACCACATATTTGCTCACGCCCGCGCCCGTCAGGCTATTGGTTAGGGTGTAGAGCACCGCATCATTGATTCCATCGCCCGTGAAATAGTTGCTGGCGAACAGCGTGACGTTAAGCACGATGAACAGAGTAAGCAGCAGCAAGATCAGACTAAACCAGAATTTATTTCGCCCGGCTTTAAAGGAGTAGACCGCAATCGCAGCCAAAAAGAGTACAACCGAAACCATTTCGGACAACGTCAGATCCTCATCTTGAATGAATACGCATTCCCTGCGTCAACGACCCTCTTTGGGGGATTTTTGCGTCAATCTATATCGGGTGTCACAAGGCTGCAACACATCCAACCAGATTTGTGCGATGCATTCCGATTCGTTTATGGCGGGTTTAGGCTGGCTGTGGTTTGGCCTGGTAGCAACGCAACGGCTGCTACCAGTGAGGGCAGAGAAGGGAAATTAGAGTTTGCCAGTGAGGTATTGCGCTTCGCCATCGGCAAAGCTCCAGTCACCTTTACTGTTGGTGATAAAACTAATCATCAAATCTGTGCCCTGTACGCCACAATTTTCCTGCAGCTCGCGCGCTAACTCTGCCATAAACAGACACTTCTGTTCTTCACTTCTCGGGCTGGTATAAACGCGTACCATCACCAGATTATCGCTGCGCTCAAAACCCAAACCGGTGTCCTGAAAGACCATCTGGTAGCCTTTGTTTTCATGAACAATCTGATAGCGATCGCGTGCGGGCACTTTGAACGCCGTTAACACCGCGCGATGCGCGGCATCCAGTAAAGTCCGTAATTCTGCTTCAGAACGGCCCTGAATAACGTCAAATGTCAGTAATGGCATCAATAAACCCTCGTTTTTGCTCACATGAAAAGAGTAGGATGTGGCTCTATGCTGCCGCTTGCTGCCGGAAAGAAAAAGCGTGCTGGTTGAAATGATTATTTATTATTTTGAACAATGAAGATGAAAGAAATTAAAACCGATAGCCTTTGGGTCCATTTGCACTGGTTAACCGTGCTGGCTGAGCTCGGCAGTTTTACGCGTGCAGCGGAGCGCTTAGACGTCAGCAAAGCGGCGATGAGCCAAAAGATTAAAGAACTGGAAAAGATGGCCGGGGTGGCGTTGGTGCAGCGCACCACGCGCAGCGTGCGTCTCACTTCCGCCGGTGAAAAGCTGGTGGATGAGCTGCGCGATCCCTTTGCGCGCATCGCGCAGAGCTTTTTCAGCGTGCGCGATGAAGCGGGACCGGTACGTGGCATGGTGCGCGTAACGGCTCCGGTAGCCTTTGCGCGTCAGCAGCTGGTGCCGATTATTGGTGATTTCTTGCGGGATTATCCGCAGGTGCGCCTGCAGCTGGATGTGACCGATCGTTTGGTCTCGCTGGGCAGTGAAGGATTTGATCTGGCGATTCGCCACAGCGATAACCTGCCGGAAACGCACGTGGCGCTGCCGCTGTGTGAAACCCACGCGCTGCTGGTGGCTTCCCCCGCCTATCTGGCACAAAACGGGGTGCCAGATAGGCCGCAGGCGCTGCAGCAGCATAACTGCCTGTATTATCCGCGGGGTTTAGAGTCGCCGCAGTGGCGCTTTCGCTTGGCCAGCAACGTCAGTGAAACTGTGCAGGTAAAGATTCAGGGCAACTTTGCCACTAACAATAGCGAGTCGATTCGTGACGCAGCATTGCAGGGAGTAGGTATCGCGATGCTACCTGATTTCAGCGCCAGCGCGGCACTCGCCAGCGGTACGCTGCAGCAGGTGCTGCCGCAGTGGCAGACGATCGATGCCTTCGCCGATCGTTTATGGGTGGTACGCCCGTATGCTGCACAGGTGCCACGGGCGGTGACCACCTTTATCCACTGGTTACGCGCGCGCTTTGTTGATGGGTGACGCCAGCGTGATGGGCGTATGCGGTTGCATCATTTGGCCCAACAGGCTGCTGCGGTTGTAGTGACCGAGGCGCAGGTTGAAGTCGAGATGCAACTGTTCATTGCCGCTGAGCTTAATCACCGGCGGTGGCGTATGCGGGCGCTGGTGAAACAGCACCGCGTGGGCAAACGCCTCACTTTTCCAGCCGCTCAGGCGCTGATAGTAATAGGCGTTCGCCTCGCATTTACGCAGATAGAGATTGACCCGGCGATATTCACGCATGGCGATTTGCTGCGCCAGCGAACCCAGTTGCTGTTCCGGCTGGGCAATCTTCTGCGTCAGCAGCGAATAATCATCGCGTTTGGTCAATTCATTGAAATAATTTTGTTCGCCGAGATGTTTAATCGGCGCGTAATGTTTTTGCCATTCACGAATAAACGGATTATTGGCTGTCGCCGCCAGGAACCAGCTCTCAATCACCGGCGCGAGATAATTAACGGTGGCATTTTCGTGATAATAACCAATCACATCCATACCACGTTCCTGATGTGCGCGATGCACCCAGGAGAGATCTTCAAATAATAACGTGCTGCAATCAATAGCAATGCCGCCATAACGTAATAGCAACTCCAGGCGAATGACTTCGCTGCGCTGCTGTGCGCTTAATTGTGAAGAGGTAAAGATAAAGTCAGGTAAAACTTCTTTTACCGTTAAGCGGTTTAATAAATGAATTTCATGATCGGGATTATCCTGACGAATCTTTTTAATATTTAGCGCCATCGATTTGGGTAAATATTCATTATCCCAATACATCCACACTTTTTTTGGAATCTCTGGCAGATCTTTTTCGCCAGAAAGCAACACGATATTGTCCTCTTCGCTGGGATCGTATTCCGGCGCACAGAGCGCATTATGCTGTTTTTTCTGCAGGAAAGTCTGGCTGGTAAAGGCGAGTCTTTTCCAGTTATGCCAGAGGTTTAAGGCTGGCTGAAGGCGTTTTTTATTCATGATGCACCTGATTATTGTGATTATGGTGGCAAGGCTTCCCTGTTACTGGCGCTGAGCGCTCTTGATTATCCCTTTCTTTGTGCTGTGTAAAAAAATACTCTCCAGAGCTTAATAAAACATTCTGTGCTGTGCGGCTACCACTTTTTACTTCTTTCAGATAAAGCGGAAAATCAAGGATCCGTTAAGTTTTAAATTAACGCTGAATAACATACTGGATTGTTGTTTATTCACTTTTTTCAGCTTAAGACTATTCCTAATAAAATAAGGTTGGCGTGGCGCAGGCTGCGGATTGAATTAAAAAGTGGGCGTGAGATCACTGGTTAACCTCACTGCATTTTCCGCTGGTCTGCGGTGAGAATCCCACCGTCAGTGAGGGTTAGCTACGCTTAAAGGAGGTGATTAACCAAAGGAGACACTATGCAGCGACACAACCGTGGCCTACTGGCGGTCGATAAGCAGGGCAATCGCGTGCTGTTTCTCAATCCCGAAACCTTTGCCGTTGAGCAAGAGTTAAATGCTTTTCCCCCGCGGCCGCATGAGTTACTGATGCTGCCACAGCTGGAGAAAGCGTATGTACCGATCTACGGCGATGGCATTCACGGCGACAATCCGCATCCGGGTCACAAAGTGGCGATCATCGATCTGCGTTTGCGTCAGATCAGTGGCTTTATTGATTTGTCGCCGTTAAAAGCGCCGCACAGCGGCCAACTGGGACGTGACGGCAAAGTCTATCTCTGCTGTGAAAACAGCGCGGTGGTCGCGGTGATTGATCCGGTCAGCGATCGACTGGAAAAAACCATTCAGCTGCCGTCGCACAATGCGCACCGGCTGACGCTATCGCCTAGCGGCCGCAAACTGTTTACCGAGAACGAAGAGGATGCCAGCATTACCGTGGTGGATCTGTGCGAGGCAGAAGGGCGCATTATCGATAACATTCTGATGCCAGGAGCGATCTCAGGGATTGCTGCCTCACCGAAACATCCCTATCTGGTGGCGAGTGCCGCGGATGCGCCGCTGCTGTATGTCGTCGATCGGCAAAGTCATCGCATCCGTCAGCGCCTGACGTTACCTGGGCATCAACAACCGTGTCAGGTGGTGCGCTTTAGCGCCAATGGCGAACGACTGGTGGCGATTGGCGACCAGGAGCCGGTGGTGACGCTGTTTGACGATTTACTCAATCCGTTAGGCGATATTCGTGTTGGCAATAAACCGATGGATGGCTGCTTCAGTGAAGACAATCGCAGTTTGCTGATTGCCAACGAGGGCGACGGTTCGCTCAGCCTGATTGATCTGCAGCAAATGAAGGTGATTGCCACGCCGCAGGCCGGCACCGGTTGTGAAGTGTTGAGCTACTTCCAGCTTAACCCTTCGGGTTAAATAAAGGGGCGATGATAAATCGCACTGCTCCAGTGGCGGCTGCTGGCATGTTTTTCTGCTTGCCAGCCGCGCTTACGCAACTCGCGTGCAATCAGTTTGTTCATGATGCCGTGTCCCACCAGCAACACTGTGCCTTGCTGCGACAGCGAGACCAGTTTATCCGCGGCCAGTCGAGCGCGTTCGCGCGCATGTTGCACCGACTCCACATGCCCGGCATAGCCGCAAAGCCACAGCAGACGCAACAGGGACAGCCAGACGGTTAGCGGCAGGTGAAGGCGCTCAAACGGCAGCGTAGGCATCGCGACTTCGCTAAATACCTCATCCACCGCGTGCGGCTGCAAACCAAGACGCGTTAGCGACGATCGCGCGCGCGGCAGCGGGCTGGTGGCAATCACGCTGGCCTGGCGCGCAATCGTCTGACTGCGCGGCGGCGGCGAGTCGCAAATATCAGCCTGATCGTATCCTTCACACCAGTCGGCCAGCGCCCGCGCCGTAAAGCGCCCGCTAACCGGATGATCGGGTTTACCGTGTCGCATGAGAATAATGGTCATAGGGCCCCTGATTGACGTTGCTCCAGTGTAATGCAGATGGTGCGCTTATCGTGACCCGGCGGTGGGTTTTAAGAGTAATGCCTGACTGTCATCAAAGCTTAACTCAAGTGTGCGAAAAACAGCGCGATGAAGAATCAGGCTCCTGCGCTAAATGGTAAGCAATAATCGTCAATCATGCGGCAACTGACATTTTTTTGTTCACGCGCATTAGATGTAATGTCATGAATTAATGCCTTTTTTGTCTTTTACCCCTGAGTTATAGTGAAGATTAATTAATAAATATCACTATTATCGCTTGATTTATCTACGCGCGTAGATAGACTATCTCCATAGTGATAACTCACGGTGCCAGAGACGAAGTTGGCCTTGAGATGACCCAGTTACATTTGCCTCACTAATGCGATCGATGAAAATGACATCGACGGAAACAGGCGAAGAAGCGAATTCCAACACCAGGGAATTCATTACTGATTTTTCATCCAGGTTTGCCTACTGAACGTCGCCACCGGGGAGTTCCGCTTGTTGCAAGGGAACTGACCCACGGAAGGGCGTTTGCTGTTTTTACCTCTCTCAGGGAAATGGTCATGACGGTACATCACTCCGTTTCGCAACAAAGCGCACTCAACGCCTCCTCTGCTGCCGATGCGCGGCTTGAAACCACTGCTGGCCGCAAAGACTTCTGGCGCGCCACCTTCTCCTGCTGGCTCGGCACCGCGATGGAATATGCGGATTTTGCCCTTTATGGCCTCGCTGCGGGCATCATCTTTGGTGACGTCTTCTTCCCCGAAGCCACGCCAACCATCGCCTTACTCTCAAGTTTTGCTACCTGGTCCGTTGGCTTCATTGCCCGCCCGATTGGCGCGTTGCTGTTTGGTTGGATCGGCGATCGTAAAGGCCGCAAAACGGTGATGATCGCCACCATCATTCTGATGGGCGCTTCTACCACATTAATTGGCCTGATTCCCTCCTACGCCAGCATTGGCGTGTGGGCACCGGCGTGTCTGGTGCTGCTGCGCTTTACGCAGGGGCTCGGCGCCGGCGCAGAGCTGTCTGGCGGTACCGTGATGCTAGGCGAATATGCGCCGGTTGAACGTCGCGGTCTGGTGTCATCGGTGATTGCGCTGGGTTCGAACAGCGGCACGCTCATCGCCTCGCTGGTGTGGCTGGCGGTAATCCAGATGGACAAAGAGAGTTTGCTGGCGTGGGGCTGGCGCATTCCGTTCCTCAGCAGCGTGCTGATTGCGGTGGTGGCATTGTGGATCCGCCGCCATCTGCGTGAAACGCCGGTGTTTGAACGCCAGCAGGCAGAGTTACAGGCTGAGCGCAGCGCGACGTTGGCACAGGCGCAGGAAGAGGTGGACACCCGCAGCTTCTGGCAGCGCAGCCGCGCCTTCTGGACCATGGTGGGATTACGTATTGGCGAGAACGGCCCCTCTTATCTGGCGCAGGGCTTTATTGTCGGTTACGTGGCGAAAGTGCTGATGCTCGACAAATCGGTCCCCACCACGGCGGTATTTATCGCCTCGCTGCTGGGCTTCCTGATCATTCCTTTTGCGGGTTGGCTGTCGGATCGTTTTGGCCGCCGTATTACCTATCGCTGCTTCTGCCTGTTACTGATGTTCTACGCCTGGCCGGCCTTTAGCCTGATGGATAGCCGCGATCCTACCATTGTTATCGCGGTGATTGTGGTGGGTATGGCGCTGGCATCGCTGGGTATTTTTGGCGTGCAGGCGGCGTGGGGCGTCGAGATGTTTGGCGTTAAACGTCGTTACACCAAGATGGCCGTCGCCAAAGAGCTAGGGTCTATCCTTTCTGGAGGCACCGCACCGTTAGTGGCGGCGGCGCTGTTGTCGTTCACCGGACACTGGTGGCCGATTGCGGTGTACTTCACTGCGATGGCCAGCATCGGTTTCCTTACCACCTTTGTGGCTCCGGAAACGCGCGGACGCGATCTCAATCTGCCGGAAGATGCAATTTGACCAGCAGGATCGCGTAAAACATCACCTCATTGGCCGGCGCTCCCGGCCAATGGCATTTACGCAGGGGCAAAGGAATGGCGAAATCTCCAACCGGAAATGTGACGCGCACCGATGTGGCAAAAGTTGCCGGGACCTCGGTGGCGGTGGTCAGTTACGTGATCAATAACGGTCCACGCCCGGTGGCAGAAGCCACGCGGCAGCGCGTGCTGGAGGCGATTAAACAGACCGGCTATCGCCCGAATGCGGTGGCGCGTGCGCTGGCTTCCGGCAGCACCAAAACCTTTGGTTTAGTGGTGCCGAACATTGGTAACCCCTTTGTTGCCTCAATGGCGCACATGCTGTTGCAGGAGTCGATGAATCACGGCCACGTCATGCTATTGGGCGATGCAGGTGACGATCGCAAGCGCGAGCTGGAGATCATTCAGGGCCTGCTAAATCGTCAGGTTGATGGCCTGTTTTATAACAGCGTTGATCGCCATCCCTATATCGATGTGATTCAGGCCAGCGGTACGCCACTGGTGATGCTGGATCGTATTGAACCGCGTCCCGGCGTCAACATGCTGCGCGTTAATGAACGCGAAGCGGCGTGTCAGGTCACCGCGCATCTGCTCAGTCACGGTTACCAGAAGGTTGGCATGATCAGCGGCCCGCTGGACATGCTAAACGCGCAAGATCGCATTCAGGGCTGGCGCGATGCGCTGGCGCAGCAGGGCTTGCCGGCGGATGAGGCGATGATTTTCCCCGCCAGCTACACGCGGCAGGGCGGTTATGACGCCGCACAGCGCATGGTGGCGAGCGGTCGCGTGCCACGTGCGCTGTTTACCAGTAATGAAGGCCAGGCGATTGGCTGTATTCGTGCGCTGTCAGAGCATGGACTGCGCGTGCCGCAGGATGTCGCGCTGGTGTGTTTTAACGGTACCGATCAGTCGGCGTTTCATGTGCCGACGTTGACCACCGTCCGTCAGCCGCTGCGCGATATGGCGCGTAGTGCGATTGCCATGCTCAAAAACTGGGATGGCGACGCCAGGCTGGCGGAATTCCCTCACCAGTTAGAAATTGGTGAGTCCTGTGGCTGTCAGCTCTCTCAAGCAGAATAAAACTATAACATTATGAAAAGACTAATTATTGATTGTGATCCGGGAAACGGCATTGCGGGCGCTAATACCGATGATGGTCTGGCGCTGGCGTTAGCATTGGCCTCACCTTCGCTGTCGCTTGAGCTGGTCACTACCGTGACGGGCAACACGCCGAGTGCGGTTGGGGCGCAGGTAGCAAAAGATCTGCTGCAGCGCCTGGGGCTTAACATTCCGGTGGTGCAGGGCGCCTTGCAGGCATTGCGTGAAGATCCAGCCCCCTGGCGTGCGCGTCTTGACCATGTTGCCGATGAAAAGCTCGGGGAACTGTGGCACGGCGTTCGCCAGCCGCAGCGCATTCCAGCCGATGGACATGATGCGGCTGGGGTGATGGGACAGCTGATTTGTGACAATCCCGGCGAATTTACCCTGGTGGCGATTGGCCCGCTAACCAACGTGGCGCTGGCGCTCCAGCGTTACCCGCAAATGGCGGAATCGGTGGCGGAGATTGTTATTATGGGCGGCGTGTTCGCGCTCGATGATTACATCAAAGACACCAATTTTGGCCTCGATCCGGAAGCGGCGCATCAGGTGCTGCATAGCGGTGCCACCATCACGCTGGTGCCGATGGATGCCACGACGCAAACGTTGCTGACCCAGCAGGACCTCACCCGCATCACCGCTAATCCGCACCCGTTGCCGCAGTTTGTGCGTGAGACATTGCGTCCGTGGATCGACTATTCGATTCGTACCCGTCACCTGCCGGGATGCTGGATTCACGATGCGCTGGTGGTGGCCTGGTTGCTCAATCAGCGCGTGGCCGACGGCGTTGATTATTACGTGGATATTGAGCTGCGCCCTGGCGCAACGCGCGGGAAAAGCTGGCGTTATCGCGCGCCGCTGCGTCTGGATATTGGCGTGCCACAGCAAACCGGCGCGCTGGTGCATGTGATGCAAACCGTCAATAATTCGCTGCTGCTGGAGATGATTGAAAAGGCGTTTAATCAATTGCAACGTTGAAACGTTTTCCAGGTGCGCATAAATGCGCACCCTACGCTGTTCCAGGGACGCCCTTTATGGCTGTTCCCTTCTACAACATGACACGCTTTTTTACACCGCGAATCACTCGCTGACAATTCCCGCCGCAACCCGCCTTTCTGACATGCTATATACAAATGGTTAACATATTAGTAACCCGTGAAATTATTCGCGCGGTAACTTTTACAATAAATCCGGCCAACGATCCGGAAGCTAATCAGACAGGATACCAACATGTTCAACTGGACTGCGACCCAGCGCAACGTGGCTTTTGCCAGTTTCGCGAGCTGGACGCTGGATGCGTTCGACTTCTTTATTCTGGTGTTTGTACTTAGCGATCTCGCCCAGTATTTTCACACCAGCGTCTCCGATGTTTCACTGGCCATCATGCTTACCCTCGCGGTTCGCCCGATCGGTGCGTTACTGTTTGGTCGTCTGGCCGAAAAGTATGGTCGCCGACCCATTCTGATGCTCAATATCGTGATGTTCTCGCTGTTTGAGCTGCTGTCTGCGTGGTCTCCGAGCTTCGCGGCTTTCCTCGGTTTCCGCGTGATTTACGGCATAGCGATGGGTGGGATTTGGGGCGTGGCGTCGTCGCTGGCGCTGGAAACTATTCCCGATCGTTCGCGCGGCCTGATGTCAGGCATTTTCCAGGCGGGTTATCCGTGCGGTTATCTGCTGGCGTCGGTGATTTTCGGTCTGTTCTTCGAAACGGTTGGCTGGCGCGGGATGTTCCTGATTGGCGCATTACCGATTCTGCTGCTGCCGTTCATCTATTTCAAAGTGCCGGAATCGCCAGTATGGCTGGCGGCGCGCGAGCGCAAAGAGAGCACCGCGTTACTGCCGATTATCCGTCAGCACTGGAAACTCTGCATTTACATGGTGCTGCTGATGGCCTGCTTTAACTTCTTTAGTCACGGCACCCAGGATCTCTATCCTACCTTCCTAAAGGTGCAGCATCAGTTTGATCCGCACACCGTCAGCATTATCGCCATTAGCTACAATATTGCGGCGATGCTGGGTGGGATCACCTTTGGTGCGCTGTCGGAACGTATTGGTCGCAAGAAAGCCATTATTCTGGCTTCATTCCTTGCGCTACCGGTGCTGCCGCTGTGGGCTTTCTCGAGCGGTTCGTGGATGATCGGCATCGGCGCGTTTCTGATGCAGTTTATGGTGCAGGGCGCGTGGGGTGTGGTGCCGACCTATCTCACCGAACTGGTGCCTGCCAACGCGCGTGCGGTGCTGCCGGGCTTTGTTTATCAGCTGGGGAATTTGCTCGCCTCTGTCAATGCGACGTTGCAGTCACGCATTGCCGAGGCGCACGGCGGTAACTATGGTCTGGGGATGGCGATTGTCGCCGGGACGGTAGCGGTGCTGATTTGCGTGTTTGTGGCGTTCGGTCGGGAGACGCGCGGCATCGAAATATCCGGTGCTGCCGCGCGCGAATCGCATTAGAGCGCCTCGCAGACGTCGATCCATTTTGCCGCAGTGAGCTCTGCCATGCGCTGCGGCGCAATGCGTACCGCGCTGTGAATCGAACCCGCTGCCGGCAGCACTTCGTCGAAGCTGCGCAGCGACACATCGCAATAAACGGTCAGCGGATTTTCCAGCCCAAACGGGCAGACGCCGCCGACCGGATGCCCGGTCCAGTTCACCACTTCATCCACGCTTAACATGCGCGCCTTCGCGCCGAGAGCGGCTTTTAGCTTGCGGTTATCAAGACGCGCATCGCCGCGCGTCACGATCAGCACGATAGAATCCTTTACTTTCAGCGATAAGGTTTTGGCGATTTGCCCAGGCGTAACGCCATGAACGCGTGCGGCCAGCTCAACGGTGGCGGTGCTTTCCGGCATCTCAATGATATCGATATCCGGTGCATGTTCGGCTAAGAATTGCCGTACCGACTCCAGGCTCATTTTTTTCTCCGATAAAAACAGAGCATAAAAACTGCCACAAGGCTGGAAAACTGTAAACGGGAGAAAAGGAGAATCTGTAACAGAATGCGCGATCGCTACACCGCTTTTAACGTGCAGTTACCACAGCGTTCAACGTCTGGAATGCGGTAGCGCTGGCAGCAGCTACGCCGCTCCATTTCACCATTGCGTGGGATCATGGTGCGATACAGCGGGTTATCGCTGCCATCCAGCAGGGATTTGGTGAAAAACAGCGTCTGCTCCAGCTGTAACACCGTGTGTTCAGGCAGTTGGTTTTTCAGCTCACCGAGGAACCAGTAAAACGAAAAGCCCATGTTGTTCCAGATGAGTTTGGCGTTGATGTCGCCATGCTGCGTGATGCCGTTGACCGCCGGGATCAAGCATTGCTGAATTAAACGATCGATGCGCTGCTGCGCACTGAGGTAGCGTGCGTCTTCATCTTCCTGCACATCCAACCAGAAGGCGCAGGGATGACCGTTCTCATGGAACTCAACGTGAATCAGATGCGGTGCGCAGTTCAGCGCGCGCGGCTCCTGCAGCAGTGCCAGCATCAGCGGCGGCAGCAATAGACCAAAATACCATTGTGCCCACAGCGACTGCAGCGGCTTGGCTTCCTGCGGCATATCAGGGTGATCGCGATAGAGATAGTCGCTGTAGCGTTGCGTCAGGCGACGATAATTGATGGGATTTGACCACTCAGCAAGCGTTAGCGTTCCGGCGGGTGCCGGTTGGCCAAGCTTAAGGTTGTCGAGCATATAGCTACGTTGCTCGCGCATCAGATCTTCCAGCGCACTCGCTAAACTGCGATCGCTCTGCATAAAGATCAGTGGATGCTCGCTGAAGCGATGATCCTGACGCGTGATGATGGCCATGCCGGTCCTGAGTGATAACGGGAATCGAGAGACAAATGATAATCGTTCCCGGTTTGTTGCACAACTTTTCTGCACCGGCCAGATACAACGTTATTTCAGCTCGGAGCTTGCTTGCGAGCGCGCAGGCAAATCTTCCCACGCCAGAATGGTGTTACGTCCTTGATTCTTCGCCACATACAGCGCGCGATCGGCGTTGGCAACCGCCTGGTCAAAATCGTCGGCAAAGATCGGCGCAATCCCGGCGCTGATGGTGACGTGCGTCGAGACTTTCTCATTGAAGCGGTGGGGAATTTCCAAATCCACCACGTACTGACGAATCCGCTCCGCCAGCTTCATCGCAATTGAGGCGTTGACGTTGGTCATCAGCACCAGAAACTCTTCGCCTCCGTAACGTGTCACGACATCGCGCGAGCGCACGGCATCGCGAATCGCCACAGAGACACGTGCCAGCGCCTGATCGCCCATCGCATGGCCGTAATTGTCGTTGTAAGCCTTGAAGTGGTCGATATCCAGCAGCAGCACAAAGTGGCTGCCCGCGTGGTTTTCCATAATGGTATCGAGGCGATTTTTTAGCCCACGGCGGTTATACAAACCGGTAAGCGGATCGAGCATGCTCAAATCGCTGAAACTCTCTTTCTCCTCGTACAGCTGGCTCACCAGACGACGGGTAAAGGTATCAAAGCGGCGACGCATTAAATGGTGCAGTGAAAAACCGATTAACGGCAGCATAATCGTGAATAAGATCATCATTAAATGCTGACCATCATCCAATAACAGTACGGTTAAAACCGGTGGCGTGATGTGTAAACAAAATGCGATCAAATAATCACTTAAGGCAATGGCGCTGATAAAGAACACGCTTAACAAGCTGATAATGAGAAAGCTGCCATCAAAATAGAAAACCAGATGATATCTGTGGTTAATATGCCATGCCCACAGCGCCCCTAATATAAAAGCGACAGGATTTAATAGCGGTAATTTTTGTTTTGGCGCCATTAAGCAAATAATCAGCAGCGTGCTGCTGAAGCCCGCAACCAGCGCCACCGGCAGCGATCGCACCGGGCTATCACTGCCTAAAATCGGCAGCAGGCAAAAAAGCGAAACGGCGACATTGAGAAACAAAAATAGCATCAGCGACAGCCGATATTTACTGTGTTTCAACTCATCATAAGATTGTAATTTCATTATTATTCTCGTGACAGCCCTGATATATCAAAGCGCTACCCGGAAGAGATAATATCCGAATAGAGAGCACGTTATTGTTGTGTTGGCGATATTGTTATCGGCGGCAATTTAGCATTTTCCAGTAATTCTGTCATCCGGGATGGCTTGTGATAAAAAATTCGCTGCAAGATGAGAAATATTATCATATGATAATACGAATATTTATCATTTGAGGGTTGCGCGATGATCATGGCGATGATGGCCGCCTGCGGCTTATGGGGTGTGAGCTGGATAATGGGTAAACGTCTGGACAGCGGGTGGGGCGTGTTATTACCTTGCGCAGCGATGCCGGTTTTCGCGTTATGGGAACCGAGTTTCAGCCAATGGCGCGTGGTGATGATCGTAGCGCTGCTGCTGACCGTGGTGATGCTGTTTCACCATCGCCTGCGTCACTATTTGTTGCTGCCTTCATGCCTGGCGCTGGCAGGCGGATTGGCGGCGGTATCGGTCAATTTCCACGTTATCTGATAAATCGCAGAAACGACAACATCACGCTAAGAGCGTGAAGTTCGTTGAAAAAATCTTTTTGGGAATTTACTGCCGGGAAGGAGTGACAACTGTTGGTGCGAAGGGAGGGACTTGAACCCTCACGTCCGTAAGAACACTAACACCTGAAGCTAGCGCGTCTACCAATTCCGCCACCATCGCATCTTAGTTGTCTGTTTATATCATCGCATTGGTGCGAAGGGAGGGACTTGAACCCTCACGTCCGTAAGAACACTAACACCTGAAGCTAGCGCGTCTACCAATTCCGCCACCATCGCTCAGTGCGTACGATATAAACTGTGTGATTATTAGTTTGGTGCGAAGGGAGGGACTTGAACCCTCACGTCCGTAAGAACACTAACACCTGAAGCTAGCGCGTCTACCAATTCCGCCACCATCGCAAACTAACAACACTCTAAAGTATTGCTAACCACGGAGGCGCATTTTAGAGATTTTACTCATTGCGTCAACACATATTTCGCGACGGCAAAACGATCGCTGTAAAAAGCAACGTTTCTGCCGTCGCGCTGGTATTATCGCGGATTAACGCGTTTTGGCACCGCGACCATACACGGCACGGTACACTTTGAAGCGGCCGGTTTGCGCCAGCACTTCGTGGTTGCCGAAGGTTTCATCCAGAATCTGCGGATAGGGCAGGAAGGCGTTGGCCACGATACGCAGTTCGCCACCGCTGTTAAGATGCTTAAGCGCACCGCGAATCAGCGTGTTGGCCGCTTCCAGGCTGGTTTGCAGACCATCGTGGAACGGCGGGTTGGAGATGATCATGTCAAAACGGCCGGTCACGTCAGAGAACACGTTGCTGGCAAACACTTCACCTTCGAGTTCGTTCGCCGCCAGCGTCGCTTTACTGGCTTCAATGGCGGCGGCATGGACATCACACAGCCACAAACGCACGCGCGGCGACACTTTGGCCATCACGGTCGCCAGCACGCCGCTGCCACAGCCGATATCCAACACTTTGCCACGGAAGTGCGGCGTCAGCGTGGAGAGCAGCAGATCGCTGCCGATGTCCAGACCATCGCGGCTGAACACGCCTGGTAAAGTGTGGATGGTGAGATCGTCGAGCTGATAAGTATTACCGTAGCCGCTGGCGTCAAAGCCTGGCTGCTTGTCGAGACGACCGTGATACAGGCCACAACGGCGCGCGCTGTCGACTTTCTCCAGCGTCGCCCACGCCTCCAGCATGCCTTCGGCGCTGCGCACGCCGCTGCGGTTTTCACCCACCACGAAGATATCGCAGCCAACCGGCAGCAGTGACAGCAGGTTCTGCAGCTGGAACTGCGCTTCGGGTTTGTTTTTCGACCAGTAATAGACCAGCGTATCGCAGCCTTCAACATCTGCAGCCGTGGCAACCATGCTGTAAACCGCACGTTCACCGAGGCGATGGCTAAGGTTCTGCCAGTGATGATATTGCTGGGTATGCACGCGGCTTGACGCGGTTTCTAGCTGGGCGGGCAGGTCATCCTGCAGGTCGCCAGCGAACAACACGTTGCGGGCGGTAAATTCATCACTGTGGCGCAGAATCACTTCGCTGGCCGGGGTAAAAGCAGACATGGAGCACTCCTGTTAAATCAGAGCGGCGATTATATACACGTCATACTTCAAGTTACAGGTGCGTTAGCTGCTCTCGCTTACCCGAATCACTTACCTGAAGTAAGCTCATCGGGCCTCACTCGTTTGCCGCCTTCCTGAAACTCGAATTATTTTGTGTATGGTGCTTTGTTGGCGCATGTTCGATGGGTTTGCTAGCATAGCGTCGCATTCTGGCAGCATAACGGGTAATAGCATGAGCACAAGGCGCGACTGGCTTCTACAGCAAATGGGGATTACGCAGTATCAGCTGCGGCGTCCGCGCGTGCTGCAAGGGGAAATTGCCGTCACGCTTTTACCCGACACGCGTTTAGTCTTGGTGGCCGAACAGGCGCCAACGCTGCAAGAACCGCTGATTCGCGACGTGCTGCGCGCGCTGAATATCCAACCTGCGCAGGTGATGGCGTTGACGCCAGAGCAGCTACAAATGCTGCCGGAGCAGGTTGACTGCGCCGGCTGGCTGCTGGGCGTCGAGAGCGAACATCCCTTTAACGGCATAACTTTCACC
Organism: Pantoea sp. GM01; assembly: GCF_000282675.1. Classification (NCBI taxonomy): domain Bacteria; kingdom Pseudomonadati; phylum Pseudomonadota; class Gammaproteobacteria; order Enterobacterales; family Erwiniaceae; genus Pantoea; species Pantoea sp. GM01. The sequence continues at coordinate 218,205 of NZ_AKIU01000025.1, forward strand.
ACCGCCGTTTTCAATGAACTGATCAGCAGCGGCGCGGCAAAACGCGCCCTGTGGCAACAGATGTGTAACCATGACAGCCATCTCTTTAGTCACCCCTGAAGACCAGCCGCAGCTGCTGGCGATTGAGCGCCGCGCGCATGCCTTTCCGTGGAGCGAACAGACGTTTGCCAGCAATCAAGGCGAACGTTTTGTGAATTACCGTATTGAGTCCGACGGTAAGCTGGCCGGATTCGCCATCACCCAAGTGGTGCTGGATGAAGCATCGCTGTTCAACATTGCGGTAGATCCTGACTTCCAGCGTCGCGGCTATGCACGCCAGCTGTTGCAGCATCTGATTGCTGAGCTCGAGCAGCGCGACGTAATGACGCTGTGGCTGGAAGTGCGCGCCTCAAATACGGCGGCGATTGCCCTGTATGAGCAGTTGGATTTCCACGAAGTCAGCGTACGCCCTAACTATTATCCCACTGCCAGCGGACGAGAAGATGCCATCATTATGGCGCTAACGCTTTAAGGAGCACCATGCTAAACGATTGGGACTGCATCCTGTTTGATGCAGACGACACGCTTTTCCATTTTGATGCTTATGCCGGTTTACAGCGTATGTTCGCGCAATATGACGTGCAGTTCAGCGCGCAGGATTACAGCGATTATCAGGCGATCAACAAACCGCTGTGGGTGGATTATCAGAACGGCACCATTTCGGCGCTGCAGCTGCAAACGCGTCGCTTCACCTTGTGGGGCGAAAAACTTAGCGTGGCACCGGAAGTGCTCAACAGCGATTTTCTCAGTGCGATGGCCGATATCTGCCTGCCGCTGGAGGGCGCTGCACATTTGCTGGCGACGCTGAAGGGCAAAGTGAAGATTGCCATCATCACCAACGGGTTCACCGCGCTGCAGCAGGCGCGCCTGGAACGCACGGGATTCCGCGATGTTTTCGATGCGCTGGTGATTTCTGAGCAAGTCGGCGTGCCGAAACCGGACGTGGCGATTTTTGATCATACCCTGGCCTTGCTCGGTAACCCGGATCGCAGCCGCGTACTGATGGTCGGCGATACGCCGGAATCGGACATTCTCGGCGGCATGAATGCTGGCCTGAAGACCTGCTGGATCGATCACGGCACGCGTCCGTTACCAGAACAGATCACGCCAACCTGGCAGGTAAAAACGCTTGCTGAGCTGGAAGCGTTAATTATTGAAGGTTAAAATATCTATTCATCGTTAACCTCATGATGATGCTAAGAAGCCCGCTGTGCGGGCTTTTTTTATGTTATTATCTATGCATAAATCTATTCACGAATCTATTCATTCGGCAAGGTGACGGCCATGGCTGATATACAAAGTTTGCTGTTGGAAGGGCCGCTTAGCGCAGCGGATCTGCTGGCTCGATTGCCTATCAGCCAGGCTACACTTTCACGCCAGCTGCGGCAGCAGCCGCAGATTGTGAAATGGGGTAAAGCGCGTGCGACACGTTATGCGTTGCTGCGGCCTATCCGTGGTGAAAACCGTTTCCCGCTGTACCGCATTTCTGCTGAAGGCCAGTCAACGTCCGCAGGCACTCTGTTACCAACCTGGCCGCAGGGCAGTTGTCTGCATCTGGACCAGCACGGTCAAGGCCACTTTTACGATGGCTTACCGTGGTTCCTGCAGGAGATGCGTCCGCAAGGCTTTCTGGGCCGACAATGGGGCCGGGAATTTGCGTCACAGCTCGGGCTGACTGACGATATTCGTCTCTGGAGTGACGAGCAGTGCCTGATGGCGCTGGCGAACGGCGGGATTGATATGCCGGGTGCTTTTATTGTTGGTGACATAACATATCAGCGTTGGCTGCAACAGCCCGCACCGCAAGCCATCAGCGAAGCGCAAAAAAGCGTGCGCTATCCGCAGATGGCTCAACAGGCGCTGAGTGGTGATGAACCGGGATCCTCTGCCGGTGGTGAACAACCCAAATTCCTTGGCTATGCCGCAACGGCGAATGGCGAGCGCCATTGTCTGGTGAAATTCACAGTGGCACGACAAAGCGAAAATGCTGAACGCTGGCGTGATTTATTACGTGCTGAGCATCTCGCATTGCAACATATGCAAGCAGCCGGGTTACCTGCCGCACATAGTCAACTGATTGACACTGAAGGACAATTATTTCTTGAGGTGCAGCGTTTTGATCGCGTCACTCAGCGCGGTCGTCGCTGCATGAGTTCACTCGAAGCGATAAGCGCTGAATTTATCGGTCAGCAGCAATTTTGGCCCGGCGCATTGCGTGAGTTGCAGCATCAGCAGCGTATTGATACTGCAGCAGTAGAGCGTGGGACATTGCAATGGGCATTTGGGCGCTTAATTGCCAATAGTGATATGCACGCGGGCAATCTGTCATTTTTTACTGATGATGAACGTTTCAGCCTGACACCCGCTTACGACATGTTGCCAATGGCACTGGCACCCAATTCTCAGGGGCATATGCGCGATGAGGTCAAATTGATGCCGGACCTCACGCTGCCCGCAGAGGTATGGCGCGCAGCCAGCGTGATGGCAAAAACCTACTGGCAGGCGATTGAAGATGATGCTGCGTTCAGCGAGAACTTCCGCAGCATCGCCGGGCAGGCATTACAGCAACTGGAGGCGATGCAGGTGACGTTGCACAAAATGGCTTAACGCCCTTTTTCTGTCTCTGATGCCGCCGCTTCTTCTTCCTCTTTCTCTTTATCCTCTTTCACCGTGCGGCTCGCCGTCAGCAGGAACGGCGATTGCTGCCAGCGGGTGCGGCGGTCGCGCAACAGGGTTCGCGTCAGGATAATGCCGATGGCCAGCGCCAGTAACATCATCAGACGCAGGATGTTAGTGGTGTTATCCACCTGGCGTGATTCCGTCACCAGTACGTGAGTATCCAGCGTCACACGCAGAAAACCTTGCGGGCCATCTTTGCCTTCCAGCGGCTGCACAATTTGATGGTTAAAGTAGCTGCCAGCACGTTTGCCATCCAGCGACAGGCGATCGCGTACGTTAATGCTCTCACCGCTGTGCGCCACCAGGCTGCCATCATCGGCGTAAACCGAGGCATCAAGAATGCGGCTGTTGTCGGTCATTTGGTTGAGGATCGCGGCAATCTGCGTGCGGTTATCGTCGCTGTTATCCATCAGCGGTTTGAGGCTAAACGCCACCTGTTTGGTCAGGGTGCGCGCCAGCTCTTCCACTTGTTCAGAGCGGGCCATTTGATGGCCGAGGCTAAACCAGGATGCGCCTTGCATCAGCACCACTAACAGAGCCAGCGAGATAAGAACAATCACCGTGCGATGCAGGCGAAATTTCAGTGCGGTTTTGACCATCAGAAACCCGTGTGATGTAACAGCAGAAAGGCTGGCAATTATGTTGCCAGAACCCGCGCAGACAAGGTAGCCTCTTGCGTGGTTTTGTTGTCCCTACAGGAGCTGTAATGCCAAATCGTCTTACCTGGTGCGATCTGCCCGCCGATGTCTCACTTTGGCCGGGTTTACCCCTTTCCCTCAGCGGTGATGAAGTCATGCCGCTGGATTACCGTGCTGGTCGGACTGGCTGGCTGCTGTATGGGCGCGGACTCGATAAACAAAAACTGACCGATTATCAGCACAAGCTCGGTGCGGCGATGGTGATCGTCAGCGCCTGGAATGTCGATGAGTATCAGGTGGTACGGTTAGCCGGTTCGCTGACGCCGCGTGCTAGTAAACTGGCGCATGAAGCCGGTTTCGATGTGGCACCGCTCGGCAAAATTCCGCATCTGAAAACGCCAGGTTTACTGGTGATGGACATGGATTCTACCGCCATCCAGATTGAGTGCATTGATGAGATCGCCAAACTGGCGGGCTGCGGCGAGCAGGTGGCGGAAGTCACCGAACGCGCGATGCGCGGCGAGCTGGATTTCAAAGCCAGCCTGCGCGAGCGCGTGGGCACCTTAGCGGGCGCCGATGCCAATATTCTGATGCAGGTGCGCGATGCGCTGCCGCTGATGCCAGGCTTAACCACGCTGGTGCAGAAACTGCAGGCGCTGGGCTGGCAGGTAGCGATCGCCTCGGGTGGCTTCACCTTCTACGCCGACTATTTGCGCCAGACGCTGCATCTGGCAGCAGCAGTCGCTAATGAGCTGGAAATTCGCGACGGCAAGCTGACCGGCCAGGTGCTGGGACAGATTGTCGATGCCCAATTTAAAGCCGATACCCTGAATGATTTGGCCCAACGCTTTGACATCGCCCCGGAACAAACCGTGGCGATTGGCGATGGTGCTAACGATCTGCCGATGATTAAAACCGCGGCGCTGGGTATCGCCTATCATGCTAAACCTAAAGTGAATGAGCAGACGGAAATCATCATCCGCCATGCTGACCTGATGGGGGTGTTCTGCATCCTGACCGGCAGCCTGATTCACGAAGAGCGTTAACTGAGGATTTGATTTGGCCAAAGCGGCAAAACGCGCCTTCGTTTGTAACGAATGCGGCGCTGATTATCCACGCTGGCAGGGACAATGTAGCGCCTGCCACGCATGGAACACCATCACCGAGGTGCGCATTGCCGCCTCGCCTGCGGCAGCGCGTAACGAGCGTCTGAGCGGTTATGCCGGCGGCAACGCGGGCGTTAGCCGCGTGCAGAAGCTGTCGGAGATCAGTCTTGAAGCGCTGCCACGTTTCTCTACCAGTTTCAAAGAGTTCGACCGCGTACTGGGCGGCGGCGTAGTGCCGGGCAGCGCCATCTTGATTGGCGGTAATCCGGGTGCCGGTAAATCGACGCTGCTGCTGCAGGTGATGTGCAAGCTGGCGGAAGGGATGAAAACCCTGTACGTCACTGGCGAAGAGTCGCTGCAACAGGTGGCGATGCGCGCCCATCGTCTGGGATTGCCGACCGAAAATCTGAATATGTTGTCGGAAACCAGCATTGAGCAGATCTGCCTGATCGCCGAGCAGGAGCAGCCGAAACTGATGGTGATCGACTCAATCCAGGTGATGCACATGGCGGAGATCCAGTCGTCGCCGGGCAGCGTGGCGCAGGTGCGTGAAACCGCCGCGTACCTAACGCGCTTCGCCAAGACGCGCGGCGTGGCAATCATTATGGTCGGCCATGTCACCAAAGATGGCTCGCTGGCCGGTCCGAAAGTACTGGAACACTGTATCGACTGTTCGGTGATGCTGGATGGTGATGCCGATTCGCGTTTCCGCACCTTGCGCAGCCACAAAAACCGCTTCGGTGCGGTGAATGAGCTCGGCGTGTTCGCCATGACCGAGCAGGGCATGCGCGAAGTGAGCAATCCGTCGGCTATCTTCCTGTCACGCGGTGATGAGATCACCTCGGGCAGTTCGGTGATGGTGTTGTGGGAAGGAACGCGTCCGCTGCTGGTGGAGATTCAGGCGCTGGTCGATCACTCAATGATGGGTAATCCGCGCCGCGTTGCGGTAGGTCTGGAGCAGAATCGCCTGGCAATCTTACTCGCGGTGCTGCATCGCCACGGTGGTTTGCAGATGGCGGATCAGGACGTGTTCGTCAACGTGGTTGGCGGGGTGAAAGTCACCGAAACCAGCGTCGATTTGGCGCTGCTGATGGCGATGGTCTCGAGCTTCCGCGATCGTCCGCTGCCGCAGGATCTGGTTATCTTTGGCGAAGTGGGCCTCGCGGGCGAAATTCGTCCGGTGCCGAGTGGTCAGGAGCGTATTTCCGAAGCGGCGAAGCACGGCTTTAAGCGCGCTATCGTCCCGGCCGGCAATGCACCGAAGAAGCCGGTAGAAGGGATGAAGGTGTATAGCGCGAAGAAGCTGGCGGATGCGCTGGCGATTCTGGATGAGCTGTAATTTTCCCCGGTCGGCATAAATGCCGACCCTACGTTCGTAGGGTGCGCATTTATGCGCACCGTCTTAAAGGCCGCACCGCCCTTTATTCCACGCAGGAGGCACTAAATGTCATCGTTTGACTACCTGAAAACAGCCATTCGCCAGCAAGGCCACACGCTGCAGCAGGTTGCCGACGCCAGCGGAATGACCAAAGGCTACTTAAGCCAGCTGCTCAACGCCAAAATTAAAAGCCCCAGTGCGCAGAAGCTGGAAGCATTGCACCGTTTTCTGGGCCTGGAATTTCCGCGCCGTGACAAAACCGTTGGCGTGGTGTTCGGTAAATTTTATCCGCTGCACACCGGTCACATCTATTTGATCCAACGCGCCTGCAGCCAGGTGGATGAACTGCACATCATCATGGGTCACGACGATCCGCGCGATCGTGAACTGTTTGAAAACAGCGCCATGTCGCAGCAGCCGACCATCAGCGATCGTTTACGCTGGCTGCTGCAAACCTTCAAATATCAGAAAAACATCCGTATTCACTCATTCAACGAAGAGGGCATCGAACCTTATCCGCACGGCTGGGATGTGTGGAGCGGCGGCGTTAAAACGTTTCTGGCTGAGCAGGGCATTGAGCCGAATTGTGTTTACACCAGTGAAGAGCCTGATGCCGCGATGTATGAGCAGCACCTCGGCATTCCGGCGGTGGTTGTCGATCCCAACCGATCGTTTATGAACATCAGCGGCGGCCAGATTCGTCAGGATCCGTTCCGCTACTGGGAATATATTCCTACCGAAGTGAAGCCGTTCTTCGTGCGCACCGTAGCGGTGTTGGGCGGTGAATCGAGCGGTAAATCAACGCTGGTGAATAAGCTGGCCAACATCTTCAATACCACCAGCGCGTGGGAATATGGCCGCGACTATGTCTTCTCGCACCTCGGCGGCGATGAGATGGCGCTGCAATATTCCGACTACGACAAAATCGCGCTGGGACAGGCGCAGTACATCGATTTCGCGGTGAAATACGCCAGCAAAGTCGCCTTTATCGATACCGATTTCATTACCACGCAGGCATTTTGCCTTAAGTATGAAGGGCGCGAGCATCCGTTTGTGCAGGCGTTAATTGATGAGTACCGTTTCGATCTGGTGATTCTGCTGGAGAACAACGTGCCGTGGGTGGCGGATGGTTTACGCAGCCTCGGCAGCTCAATGGATCGCCGTGAATTCCAGACCATGCTGGTCACCATGCTACGCGAAAATAATATCGAGTTTGTCCACGTTAAAGAGGATGACTACGATGCGCGATTCCTGCGCTGTGTGGAGTTGGTGAAGCAGATGTTAGGTAGCTAATTCAGCAATAAAAAAGGCGCCAGTCGGCGCCTTTTTCACGTTATAACAATTACTTGGTCATACGCTTGTACTTGATACGCTTTGGCTCCAGCGCGTCGGCGCCGAGGGTGCGTTTCTTGTACTCTTCGTACTCGGTAAAGTTACCTTCGAAGAACTCCACCTTGCCTTCATCCTGGTAATCGATGATGTGCGTGGCGATACGGTCAAGGAACCAACGGTCATGCGAGATCACCATGGCACAGCCTGGGAATTCCAGCAGGGCGTTTTCCAGCGCGCGCAGGGTTTCGATGTCGAGGTCGTTGGTCGGTTCATCGAGCAGCAGCAGGTTGCCGCCCACTTGCAGCAGTTTCGCGAGGTGCAGACGACCGCGTTCACCGCCTGACAGCTCACCCACGCGTTTGCCCTGATCGGTGCCTTTGAAGTTGAAGCGACCAACGTAAGCACGGCTTGGCATCTCGGTGTTGCCCACGCGCATGATGTCCTGGCCGCCAGAAACTTCTTCAAACACGGTTTTGGAATTGTCCATCGCGTCACGGAACTGATCCACTGACGCCAGCTTGACGGTTTCGCCCAGCTCGATGGTGCCGGAATCCGGTTGCTCCTGACCTGACATCATGCGGAACAGGGTCGATTTACCCGCGCCGTTCGGACCGATAATGCCGACAATCGCGCCTTTCGGTACCGAGAAAGTCAGATCGTCGATCAGTACGCGATCGCCATACGATTTCTTCAGATTGGTCACTTCCAGCACTTTGTCGCCAAGGCGCGCACCCGGTGGAATGAAGAGTTCGTTGGTTTCGTTACGCTTCTGGTAATCGGTGTTGTTCAGCTCTTCAAAGCGTGCCAGACGGGCTTTGCCCTTAGACTGACGGCCCTTCGCGCCTTGACGCACCCACTCCAGCTCTTTCTCAATCGATTTGCGACGAGCGGCTTCAGAAGAGGCTTCCTGCGCCAGACGCTGATCTTTTTGCTCCAGCCAGGAAGAGTAGTTACCTTCCCACGGAATACCTTCGCCGCGGTCCAGTTCCAGAATCCAGCCAGCGACGTTATCGAGGAAGTAACGGTCGTGCGTGATCGCCACAACGGTACCTTCGAAGTCGTGCAGGAAGCGCTCAAGCCACGCCACGGATTCCGCATCCAGGTGGTTAGTCGGTTCGTCGAGCAGCAGCATGTCTGGCTTTTCCAGCAGCAGACGGCACAGCGCGACGCGGCGGCGTTCACCACCCGAGAGAGTCGCAATTTTGGCATCCCAATCCGGCAGACGCATCGCATCTGCCGCACGGTTCAGCTGCGTATCGAGGTTATGACCGTCGTGCGCCTGGATCACTTCTTCCAGACGACCCTGTTCGGCGGCTAGCTTGTCGAAATCGGCATCCGGATCGGCATACAGCGCATAAACCTCGTCAAGGCGCTTCAGCGCACCCACCACTTCGGAAACCGCTTCTTCCACGGATTCACGCACGGTGTGTTCCGGGTTGAGCTGCGGTTCCTGCGGCAGATAGCCAACATTGATGCCCGGCTGTGGGCGTGCTTCCCCTTCGATATCGGTATCGATACCGGCCATGATGCGCAGCAGCGTCGATTTACCCGAACCGTTCAGGCCGAGGACGCCGATTTTTGCTCCAGGGAAGAAGCTAAGTGAAATATTCTTCAGGATGTGACGCTTCGGCGGAACGACTTTGCCGACGCGATGCATGCTATAGACGAATTGAGCCACGTTGTATTGAGCCTTTTGGTCTGTGAGTGGTGGACTACTGATGCAGAAGTTTAGCCGTTTTCCCCCTTTATTCATACCCGTCATACTTCGAGCTGCAGTGGCGTTGGCTACGTGTGTCCACCCCAGTCACATACTTATATTCATACCCGTCATACTTCGAGCTGCAGCGGCGTTGGCTGCGTGTGTCCACCCCAGTCACATACTTATGTATGCTCCTGGGGATGAACCTACTTGCCGCCTTGCTGCAGCTCGAATTATTTAGGGTATGGATCGTGAGCCGATTATTGAAAATACAGGAACTATGATCTTATGGCAGGCGCAGTGGGATGTTATGTTGCGCCAGCCAGTTCTTCAGCGCCGGTTCCGGTGCGCTGTCGCTCACCAGCAAATCAAAACCGCGCAGGTCGCCAATCCGTGCCGGCAGCACTTTGCCGAACTTGCTGCTGTCTGCCACCAGCACGCGCTGACGGGCGCGCAGCATCGCATGGTGCTTCATCGCCAGTTCATTGATGTTATAGCAGGTGGCACCCTGCTCCTGATCGATACCCGCCGCCGAAATAAAGGCCAGCGTCGGGCAGAGATCGTCGAGGATCGAATGCGCGCCAATCGGCGTGAACAGCGCGTTATCGGCATGGAATTCGCCACCGCTGAGGATCACGTTGCAGGCCGGTTTCTCCTTCAGCGCCAGGAAGGTGTTCATCGCGCAACAAATCGCGGTGAACGGCAAGGTATCGGGGATCGCATCGACGATGTAGGGCAGCGTGGTGCCGCAATCAAAAAACACCGTGTCATTTTCACCGATCAGATCCGCTGCAGCCTGCGCCAGGCGCTGTTTACGTGCGGCGTTCTGTCCGTGCTGATCGGAGATGAAATAGTGTCCGGCATGGCTTTTAGGATCGCTAACGATATAGCCGCCAAGCAGCACCACCGTTGAGGCCGGTTCGGTAAGATCGCGGCGGATGGTCATTTCCGACACGCCCAGCAACTGTGCCGCATCTTTCAGGTGCAGTTTATCGGTGCGTTTTAGCGCCTGAGCTAATTTGTGAATACGTTCGTCGCGCCGGGTTTCCATGATCATCTCTGCGTAATTAATCCTGAAGTCGAAGTTGCCTGGTCAAAAATCACGATAAATCTCACAGATTTTAATGATTTGCGACGTATTCAGCAGGCCGGTTTTCAATCTTACCTGTAATGAGATCGGCCCGCAAACGCCACGCCATCCCGCCATTTTGTTTCAATCCCGCCGCTGCGCTCAGCGCCAGACGGCGTGCTCAATGATGTTGCAATGTTAGAATAATAACATTCTTTATCATGAATAAGTGGCGTGAGGACGGCTTTTTATCAGCGCTTATAGGTGTGAAATTTATCACATAATTAACTTTATTAACCTGATATTGTGATTTTTATAACATTGTAAAATTAAAAATTCACCAGGAGAGCACAATGGACATCGCGGTTATTGGGTCGAACATGGTCGACCTCATTACCTATACCAATCAGTTGCCTAAAGCGGGCGAAACGCTGGAAGCGCCTGACTTCGCCATCGGCTGTGGCGGCAAAGGTGCTAATCAGGCAGTGGCCGCAGCGAAGTTGGGCGGCAGCGTGATGATGGTCAGCAAAGTGGGCGACGACCTGTTTGCACCCAACACCGTGGCCAACCTGCAACAGCAAGGCGTCGATACGCGTTTTGTCACCACCGCGCCCGGCACCTCGAGCGGCGTGGCGCCGATTTTCGTTGACGATCAATCACAGAACCGCATTTTGATCATTAAAGGCGCCAATCAGCAGCTGAAACCGGCGGATATTGATACCGCTGCCGACGCACTGAAAAGCTGTCGACTGATCATCCTGCAGTTGGAGATCCCGCTGGAAACGGTCTATTACGCCATTGATTTTGCCCGCCAGCACGACATCAAAGTGATCCTCAATCCGGCGCCTGCCGTGGCTAATCTGGACATCGACTACGCTTGCAAATGCGACTTTTTCATGCCGAACGAAACCGAGCTGGAGATCCTGACCGGCATGCCGGTTAACAGCGATGAAGAGGTGCAGCTGGCGGGGCAATCGTTGCTGAATCGCGGGCTGAAAAACCTGATCATCACGCTCGGCGGACGCGGTTCGCTGTGGATGTCTGGCGACCAGCTGCACCACGTTGCACCTACGGCGGTAAAAGCCGTCGACACCAGCGGTGCGGGCGATGCTTTTATCGGCTGCTTCGCTCACCAGCTGGTAAAAACCGGTGATATTGCGGGCGCGATGGCGCAAGCCTCCGCCTATGCCGCCTGCAGCGTGACCGGTCGCGGCACGCAGCGCTCCTATCCCGACGCGGAAACCTTCCAGCGTTTCCTCAACGTTAATTGAGGTCGAGTTATGCAACCGAGCATTGTTCAGCAACCTGATGGTTATTTGAATAAAACGCCGCTGTTCCAGTTCATTTTGCTCTCGTGCCTGTTCCCGTTGTGGGGTTGTGCGGCGAGTCTGAACGACATTCTGATCACCCAGTTCAAAAGCGTATTCGCGTTGAGCGATTTCGCCAGTGCGCTGGTGCAGAGTGCGTTTTACGGCGGCTACTTCCTGATCGCCATCCCGGCTTCGCTGGTGATCCGCAAAGCCAGCTACAAACTGGCGATATTGATGGGGCTGGCGCTGTATATCGTCGGCTGCGTGCTGTTCTATCCGGCTTCACACATGGCGACCTACACCATGTTCCTCGCGGCGATTTTTGCTATCGCTATTGGGTTGAGCTTCCTCGAAACCGCTGCGAATACCTATAGCTCAATGATTGGACATCGCGATCACGCCACGCTGCGGCTCAACATCAGCCAGACGTTCTATCCGGTTGGCGCCTTAATGGGCATCGTGCTGGGCAAATATCTGGTGTTCCAGGAGGGTGACAGTCTGGAAAGCCAGCTGGCCGGCATGAACGCTGAACAGGCGCACGCGTTCCGTCTCACCATGCTGGAACACACGCTGGAACCGTACAAATATCTGGTCATGGTGCTGGTGGTAGTGATGCTGCTGTTCCTGTTCACCCGCTATCCGCGCTGTAAGCCGGAAAGCAGCGGGAAATCCTTGCCGTCGCTGGGCGAGACCTTCCGCTATCTGGCGACCAATCGTCACTTTAAACGCGGCATCGTCGCGCAGTTCCTGTATGTCGGTATGCAGGTGGCGGTGTGGTCGTTCACCATTCGTCTGGCGCTAACGCTCGGCGCAACCAATGAGCGCCATGCTTCTAACTTTATGATTTATAGCTTTATCGGCTTCTTCATCGGTAAGTTTGTTGCCAACTTCCTGATGACGCGTTTCCGGGCGGAAAAAGTGTTAATTGCCTACTCGGTGCTCGGTGTGATCACGCTGGCATGGGTGATGTTTGTGCCGAACTTTACCGCCGTGTATGCCGCGATCTTTGTCAGCGCGCTGTTTGGGCCCTGCTGGGCGACCATCTATGCCGGTACGCTGGCGACCGTCGATAACAAATACACCGAAGTGGCGGGCGCATTTATCGTGATGTCGATTGTGGGTGCTGCTTTCATTCCGGCGCTGCAGGGCTTCGTCTCCGATCATTTGGGATCGATGCAGCTGGCGTTTGGCGTTTCGCTGCTGTGCTTTGCCTGGGTGGGTTACTTCTTCTGGGGCGAACTGCGCCATAAAAAGCAGGCTGAAGCGGCTGGTCGTTTAGTCGAGGAGATGCCATGAAAACCCGTTTGCCGTTACGTCGGGAACAGTTCCATGCCACGCCGAGCACGCTGCTGCGCAACGAGACGTTCCACGTCGAGCTGTTTCGCTACCCAGCGGGCGTCGAAGCGGTGCGCATCAGCAACCCACGCGGCACGGTGATCGTGCTGCCGTTTTACGGCCAGATGGTGTGGGACGCCAACTTTGATGGCCATGCGCTGACCATGGGCCACAGCTTTAAGCAGCCGCTGCTCGGCAGTTCGATAATTGATACCTACGGCTGTTTTGCTTTCCACTCCGGACTGCTGGCCAACGGCTGCCCGGCCGCCGAGGATGACCATCCGCTGCATGGCGAAATGGCCTGCGCGCGCATGGACAGCGCGTGGATTGTATTGGAACACGATCGCCTATCGCTGGAGGGCGAAACCGAGTATGTGAAGGGCTTCGGCCATCACTATCTTGCCGCGCCTGCGGTGCGGCTTGAGGCCGATGCGGCAAGGCTGCACATTGAGATGAACGTCACTAATCTGGCCGGTGCGCCGATGCCGCTGCAGTACATGTGCCATCTCAACAGCGCGTGGGTTGAGCAGGGACGTTTCCAGCAGTCGATCCCGACGGATGCGTTCCAGCTGCGCACCTCGATCCCGGCACACGTGAAGCCAACGCCGCAGTGGCGCGCTTATACCGATCGGCTGGCTGCCGATCCACAGGCGTTTCAGCCATTGGATCAGCCGGAGATGTGCGATCCAGAGATCGTGTTCTTCGCTGACGATCTGCAGCAGTATGGCGATGAGGTGCAGTTCGAGCTGCACTCGCCGCAGGGTTTTGCCCTGATGACGCGCTTCTCCAGTCAGCAGTTTCCGCACGCCACGCGCTGGCTGTTGCATAACCGCGATCAGCAGGTCGCGGCCTATGTGCTGCCAGCAACCTGCCGCCCGGAAGGATTTAAGGCGGCGCAGCGCGCGGGAACGTTGATTGAACTGGCACCCGGCGAGCAGCGCCATTTCAGCGTCGAGACCGGCATTTTGTAACTAAACCGTAGGGTCGCCATTTATGGCGACCAGATTTCCAGGTGCGCATAAATGCGCACCCTACGAATAAACGGCGCAATCAAATCGCCACCAATCCCCGCACGCCGTCGGCTTCCATGCTTGATCCGGCACCGCGCTGCACGATCTCACCGCGTGACATCACCAGATAGCTGTCGGCCAGCTCGGCGGCGAAATCGTAAAACTGCTCGACGAGCAGGATCGCCATATCACCGCGCTGCGCCAGTTGGCGAATCACCGCGCCGATCTCCTTGATCACCGAGGGCTGAATCCCTTCGGTGGGTTCATCAAGGATCAACAGCTTTGGTGAACAGGCGAGGGCGCGGCCAATCGCGAGTTGCTGCTGTTGACCGCCCGACAAATCGCCGCCGCGTCGTGCTTTCATCTCACGCAGCACCGGGAACAGCTGGTAGATCTCCTCCGGCACCGCTTTGGCCTGCGCGCCGGAAAAGCGCGCCAGCCCCATCAGCAGATTTTCTTCCACCGTCAGACGCGGGAAGATTTCACGCCCCTGCGGCACATAAGCGATGCCAGCCTGCACGCGCTGGTGCGGTTTACGGCCGTTAATCACTTTGTCCTGCCAGCGAATCTCGCCGGATTTGGCCGGAATTAGCCCCATCAAACACTTCAACAACGTGGTTTTTCCCACGCCGTTGCGTCCCAGCAGGCAGGTGATTTCACCCGGTTTCGTCTCAAACGACAGGCCGCGCAGAATGTGGCTGGCGCCGG